>DAOUBZ010000140.1:0-23763 GCA_034432515.1 Chloroflexaceae bacterium
GAGCGCAGCGAGGAATCTGAGCGGGTCGCGCAAGACCCCTCGCTCTGCTCGGGGTGACAATGCCGGATGTTCACAGGTAATTGGTATTATGCTTACTTGCCGTTGGCAAGGTGCCTTGTTATACTACGGAGCGCAAGCTGCTATGAGAATAAGCGAGGCGCCCCATGACCGTGCACGAGCAAAAGGCCGACGCCGCCGTGGCGGCGCCCGTTGAGCCCTCATATCTGAACCGCGAGTTGAGCTGGATCGAGTTCAACCGGCGGATCTTCGACGAGGCGCGCGATCCGCGCAACCCGCTCCTGGAGCGGGTTAAGTTTCTCGCGATCTTTGCCTCGAACCTCGATGAATTCTTCATGATCCGCGTCAGCGGCATCAAGCAGCAGATCAGCGCGGGGGTGCGCAAGCGTTCGCCCGATGGGCTGACGCCCACCGAACAACTGGCGGCCGTGCGCAAGACGCTGCTCCCGCTGCTCGAGGAAGAGCGGCACCTGTTGCTTGACGATCTGTTGCCCGGCCTGCGTGAGCACGGCATCCATCTCTACAACTACCGGGAGTTGAACCGCCAGCAGCGCGAGTGGCTCGATGATTACTTCAAGCGCCATATCTTCCCGGTGCTTACGCCACTGGCCTTCGACAGTAGTCGGCCGTTCCCCTTCATCTCGAATCTAAGCTTGAACCTGGCCGTGGTCATCCAGGATCGCGAGAAGGGCGAGTTGTTCGCCCGAGTCAAAGTGCCTGAGGTGCTGCCGCGCCTGGTGCCGCTGCCCCCCGAACTCTGCGATGCGCCGAGCGACCTGCCGCTCCGGCGCCAGGCCTGCTTCGTCTGGCTGGAGCAGGTGATCGCGGCCCACCTCAACGCGCTCTTCCCCGGGGTGGCGGTGATGGAGAGCTATCCCTTCCGCGTGATCCGTAACGCCGATATGGAGATCGAGGAGGACGAGGCCGACGACTTGCTGCAGACGATCGAGCAGGGGGTGCGACGGCGACGCTTCGGTGAGGTAGTGCGCCTCTCGGTCGATATCTCGATGCCGGAGCGGATCGCCCATTTGCTGCTCACCAATCTCAAGATCAGCGCGACCGATCTGTACACCGTGCGTGGCCCGCTCGGCCTGGCCGACCTGATGAGCCTGCTGCGGCTCGATCGCCCCGATCTTAAGGATCCACCCCACGTGCCGGTGCTGCCCGCGGCGCTGCGCGATGGCGCCGATCTGTTCGAGGTCATCCGCCAGGGCGATGTGCTGCTCCACCATCCCTACCACTCGTTCTCGCCGGTGATCGATTTCATCCAGGCCGCCGCCGATGATCCCGCGGTGCTCGCGATCAAGCAGACGCTCTACCGCGCCGGCAGCAATTCGCCGATCGTCAAGGCCTTGATGCACGCCCGTGAGCAGGGCAAGCAGGTGACGGCCGTGGTTGAGCTCAAGGCGCGCTTCGATGAGGAGAACAATATCATCTGGGCGCGCCAGATGGAGCGCGCCGGCGTGCACGTGGTCTATGGCCTGCTCGGGGTGAAGGTGCACGCCAAACTCGCCCTGGTGGTGCGCCAGGAACAGGATGGCATTCGCTGCTACGCCCACCTTGGCACCGGGAACTACAACGCCGCCACGGCGCGCATTTACACCGACCTCGGGCTGCTCACCTGTCGCCCCGATATCACCGCCGACGTGGTCGACCTGTTCAACTACCTCACGGCCTATAGCCGCCAGGATACCTACCGCAAGCTCCTGGTCGCACCCGTCACGCTGCGCCCCAGTCTGCTACAGTTGATCGAGCGCGAGATCGAGCGGCAGCGCATCGCCGGCGACGGCCAGCTGATCTTCAAGATGAACGCGCTGGTGGATACGGCGATGATCAAGGCCCTCTACCGGGCCTCGCAAGCCGGCGTGCGCGTCGAGCTGATCATCCGTGGTATGTGCAGTCTCCGCCCGGGCGTTCCTGGCCTGAGTGAGCATATCCGGGTGCGCAGCATCGTGGGGCCGTTCCTCGAGCACCATCGCATCTACTACTTCCACAACGGCGGCGCGCCGGAACTCTACCTCGGGAGCGCGGACCTGATGGAGCGCAACCTCGACCGCCGTGTCGAGGAGGTCTTTCCGCTGGAAGAGCCGACCCTGGCCCGCTATGTCTACGAGACGCTGCTGCAGAGCTACCTGGCCGACAATTTCCGGGCCCGTGTGCTCAACCCCGATGGTAGCTACAGCCGGCTGACACCCGACGGCGAACTCGTCGATAGCCAGGATCCGGCCCGCATGCTCGGCGATGGGTGAGCGATGCGCCTGTTTGCCGCCCTTGCCCTGCCCGCTGCGGTACGCGAGGCCCTGGCTGCGACCCAGGCCCGCCTGCAGCGCGACGCGCACCCGGTGCGCTGGACCGACACAGCGAAGTTGCACCTGACCCTGCAGTTCCTCGGCGAGGCCGACGCGGCAGTGGTGGCGCCCCTGCTGGCCGGGCTTGCCAGCCTGGAGGTCGCCCCGCTCCAGCTGTCCCTGAGCGGCCTGGGCGCCTTCCCGAGTCTCCAGCAGCCCCGCGTGATCTGGGCCGGCGTGGCGGGAGACATCGACGCGCTCGAGCGGCTGCAGGCCGCCGTGGTAGAGTTGACAAAGCCCCTGGGCTTTGCGGTCGAGCCGCGATCCTTTGCGCCCCACCTCACCCTCGGGCGGGTGCGCCCCGAGGCGCGCCCCGCGCAGCTGCGCGCCCTGGCCACCACCCTGCGCGCCGCGGAGCCGCCCCCGCCCCTCAGCTGGCAGGCCGGGCGGCCCATCCTCTATCAGAGCACCCTCATGCCGCATGGCTCCATCTACACTGCCCTCGGGCCGGCCACGGGCGATGGGTGAGACGCGGTTCGTGATCCTGGTCGCGCGGGCGCCAGGCAACACGTTTCGTCACACCAACACGTCACAGGTCGCTGGCCAGGCACACTGGTGATCTGGTACACTGCAGGTGTGCTACGGCCACACCCGATGACCTTCCGGACCATTCCACACCCAGCTGCCGCGCGCGTGCAGTGTGGCGGCAAGGAACCGCCTATGGCCAGAGTATTGCGCATCGTCACACCCATCCTGGCACTGCTGCTGCTCCTGCTGGTCGCGGCCCCCGGCCGGGCCGAGGCGCAGTCGGCCACGAGCTGGCGCGAGCGCGCCACGACCTACTTCACCATCCTCTACACCCCCGACAGCGCCAGTGAAGCCGAGCGCTACGCCGGCTGGGTTGACGCGATCTACGAGGAGCTTGCCGTCGCCTTCAGCTATCGCACGGCCACCCCGCTGACGCTCCGCCTCTATCCCACCAGCGAGGATTACTACCAGGTCAATCCGGTCGCGCGGAACGTCCCCGGGGTAATTGCCCACGCTGATTTCCGGCGGCGCGAGCTAGTGGTGATCGTCGAGCGCACCGCGCAGCAGAGTGACGAGGAGGTGCGCAACAATGTCCGTCACGAGTTGACCCACATCGTGGCGGCTGATCTGAGCGGCAATCAGCTCAACACCGGCTTCCACGAGGGCGTTGCCCAGTACATGGAACGGCCGGCCGGCGAACTTGAGCGGCGCATCGCCGCGCTGCGCATCGCCCGCGACCAGGGCCGGCTGCTGCCCTGGAGCGCCTTCGACGACCGCGACCGGGTCTATGCGACGCCCGAGGTAGCCTACCCGCAGAGCCTCTCAGTGGTGGCGTTTCTGGTCGACCGCGGCGGCTTCGCCCGGCTGCGCGAGTTCCTTAGCGTCAGCGCCCGCAGCAGTGGCTACCGATCCGCCCTGGAGCGGGTCTACGGCGTCTCGCCCGCAATCCTCGAAACCGAATGGCTCGACTGGTTGCCGGGCTATCTGGACGGCGGCTACCGGCGCAGTGCATTGCAAGCCTACGACCTTGGCTTTGCCCGCGACCTGGTAGCACAGGGGAACTACGCGGCCGGCGCGGAGGAGTTGCGCCAGGCCCTGGAGTGGTTGCGCAGACAGACCGACACGCAGCCGCCGGAGGTGCTGGCCGAAGCCGAGGCCTTGCTGGCCCGCAGCGAGGCCGGGATGCGCGCCGAGCAACTGGCTGAGAGCACGCGCCAGGCCCTGGAGCGTGCCGACTACGAACGGGCCATGGGGCTGCTAGCTGCCGCCCGCAGCGCCTTTGCGAGCCTGGAGGACACGCGGCAGGCTGAGGTGCTGGCAATCTACGAGCAGCGGGCAACCCGCGGGCTGCAGGCCAGTGCGCAACTGGCAGCGGCCGCGACCCTCGCCCGCGAGTTGCGCTACCCGGAGGCTCGCGTCGCAGCCGATGACGCCGCGCTGGAGTTCGCGGCCCTCGGCGATACGGCCCGCCGCGACAATGCTCTGAGCCTCCGTGCCACCCTCGACCAGCGCCAGCGGCTCCTCGGCTTGCTCCTGCTGGTCGTGGGCGGCGTCGGGGTGGCGCTAAGCCTGGTGGGGCGCCTGCTGGCACCCCCGACCGAGATCTGGTAGCCACCTCCACCAGCACGGCTTTCCGAACGGCATGTTCCGAAGGCTGCCGTTCCTGGCGGACGGCCGCGGTGTCATTGCCGGGGGGGGCGACGTTGGGCCGCCCGTATGGAGCGTAGCAGTATCTGCGGCACGGCCGTTGCCCGGCACGGGCGTGAGCCTTGGGGTTCCCAAAGGGGCGAAGCCGCGTTGGCCGCAGGTGCCAGGGGCCGGAGCGTGGTAGGGGGCGCAGCACGCTGCGCCCCCGCCAGGCATTTAGAGCCTATCCGAAAAACCGCCCCTTCGATACGCGCTACGCGCTACCCCGGCCTGAGCCGGGACGAAGGCTCAGGATGCGGTTTTTCGGATTGGCCCTTAGACGCGCACGGCGTCAGACGGCACCGGGAACCCCTGACAGAAGGCCTGCACCTCGGCAGCGACCCGGTCCTGAACGGCCGGGTCGTTGATCTGTTCGAGCACCTCGACGATCCAGCCGGCGATCCGCTCCATTTCGGCTTCGCGCATACCGCGCGTGGTCACCGCGGGCGTGCCGATGCGAATGCCCGAGGTGCGCACCGGCGGCTGGGGATCGTCTGGGATGGCGTTCTTGTTGACGGTGATGTGAGCCCGGTCGAGGGCCTTCTGAGCCTGGGCCCCGGTGATGCCGAGGCCGGTCAGGTCGGCCAGCATCAGGTGATTATCGGTGCCGCCGCTGATCAGCTTGATACCGCGCCGGGTAAGGCCCTCGGCGAGCGTCCGGGCGTTGCGACGGATCTGGGCGGCGTACTGCTTGAACTCGGGGCGCAGCGCCTCACCAAAGGCGACCGCCTTGGCGGCGATCACGTGCATCAGCGGCCCGCCCTGCGTGCCGGGGAAGACCGAGGAGTTGATAGGCTTCGCCAGGTCCTCTTCCATCAGGATGAGGCCGCCGCGCGGGCCGCGCAGTGTCTTGTGGGTGGTGGTGGTGATCACATGGGCATGGCCCACAGGTGAGGGATGCTCACCGGCGGCTACCAGGCCCGCGATGTGCGCGATGTCGGCCATGAGCAGCGCGCCGACCTCGTCGGCGATCTGGCGCATACGGGCGAAGTCGATGATCCGCGGGTAGGCGCTGGCCCCCGAGGTGATCAGTTTCGGGCGCACCTCGCGCGCCTTGCGCAACAGATCGTCGTAGTCGATCTGGCCGCTGGCCGGATCGACGCCATAGAACTGCACGCGGTACCACTTGCCCGAGAAGTTGACCGGGCTACCGTGGGTGAGGTGGCCACCGTGGTCGAGACGCATGCCGAGGATCGGGTCGCCCGGCTGCAGCAGCGCGGTAAAGACGGCGATGTTGGCCTGAGCGCCGCTATGGGGCTGCACATTGGCCGCCCGGGCGCCGAAGAGTTGCAATGCCCGGTCGATTGCCAACTGTTCTACCACATCGACGAACTCACAGCCGCCGTAGTAGCGCTTGCCGGGCAGCCCCTCGGCGTACTTGTTGGTGAGGATGGAGCCCTGCGCCTCCATCACCGCCAGGCTGGTGTAGTTCTCGCTGGCGATCAACTCCAGGCCGTCGCGCTGGCGGCGTGCCTCCTGCTCGATCGCCGCGGCTATTTCGGGGTCGGACGCGCGTAGATGGTCTAGCATGGCTCCTCCTTGTCTATGGCGCCGGGTAGCCGGTACCGGCGAAGACGTTGGTGACGGCCTTGGCCAGGAAGTCACCACGGGCGTTGATGTCGGCCACCTCGATGGTGACCAGGCGCCCGCCCTGGTCGGGCAGGTCGAAGTCGATCGCGAAGTCGACGGGCTGGCCGGGCAGCCCGCGCACGACGGCGGCAAAGGTCGTGATCAGCACGCCACGCCCATCGAAGACGCTGACGATCAGGTCGCCCTCGGAGGGGAAGATCGCGGTGCGGCCACGGAGTTGCACCCGCGTGCCGACACGGCTGCCGCTCGCCGGCTGGTCGATGCTGATCTGCTGGGCGGTGGTGGGGGCGTAGCGCAGCGCGCGCTGCGCGCGGGTGATCACCCCGCCAGTCCCGGGATCGATCTCGCTCAGTTCGATGACCAGGTTGTTGCCGCGGGGCGCCGTGTAGGCGATGTAGTGCGAGAAGCTCAGGCCATTGACCTGGAAGCTGCCGCGGGCCAGTTCGGCGCCGTTTGGTTCCACGACGCGGAATTGCAGGCTTCCGCCCGCGACCGGGCGAGTGATGCGGCCCTGCAGGCGGACGGGGCTGCTGATCGTGGCCCCCTCGACCGGATCATCGATCAGGATCTGCTGGCTAGGGATGGGGATCGGGGTTGGCGTAGGCGGAGGGGCCGGTGGAGTCGCCTGGCGTAGGTCGCGGCCGAGCAGGCCCAACAGAATATCAAAGGGCGGGCGATTCTCGGGGTGATACTCCATGCGCCGGCGTTCGAAGTACTGCACGGTGAGGGTCTGCCCCTCGATCGTTTCGCTGATCTGGTCGGTGATGGGGAACCCAAAGCGGGCCAGCCCACCGTTGCGCTCCCAGAACGTGCGGAAGCCACCGCAGAGGTAGTAGCCGGTCTCAGCGAAACCGCGGCAGCCGGGTAGCTGGCCACCGAGGGGACGGAACTGCCACGGGCGACCCTGGCGCTCAAGGTATTCGACGCCGAGGCGGCCTGCCAGCACACCCTGACCCTGCGCCGTGTGGTCCTCCAGGCGATCGCGCTCAAACCACTGGACAGGACCGGTCCAGTTCTCGGCGGTCTCGGTCTGGAGAGGCGAGATCGGGAAGCCAAAGACGGGCAAGCCGCCATTCTGCTCCCAGTAGCGGCGGATGGGCCCTCTGATGCAGTAACCGGTCTCGGGGAAGCAACGCTGGTTGCCCTGGGCCGCGATGTCGGCGGCAGGCAGCAACCCCAGGGTCAGTAGAACGAGGATCAGCAGGAGCGGGACTCGTCGCATACGGTCCTCCATAGCGCCGTGGTATGGCGCGGGCCGGGTGGTGCACCTGGTTCAGTAGCCCACAGCTTTATCGACGATATTGAGCAGTGGCGCGTTACCCTGGAAACGGCGCAGGTTCTCGAGGAACAGCGCGATCTGCCGTTCGTGCATACGCGGCGAATTGGCCGTGGCATGGGGTGTAATCGTGACGTTCGGCAGCCTCCAGAGCGGGTGATCGGGCGGCAGCGGCTCCTGTTCGAAGGTGTCGAGCGCCGCGCCCGCGATCTGGTCGTTGCGCAGGGCCGTCAGCAATGCCGCCTCGTCAACGATCGGGCCACGGGCGATGTTGACCAGGTAGGCCGAGCGCCGCATCGCCGCGAAGGCCGCCGCGTCGACCATACCACGCGTCTCCGGGGTGAGCGGGGCCGCCACGACCACGAAGTCGGCAGCGGGGAGCAGCGCGCGCCATTCGTCCGGCCCCACCACCCGTTCGACACCGGGCAGTGGGCGGGGGGTACGCCGGCTGCCCCAGACCCGCATGCCGAAGGCGCTGGCGCGGCTGGCGATTGCCTGGCCGATCCCGCCCAGGCCCAGGATCAGCAGCGTGCGCTCAAAGAGCTCCTGCGGCTCCAGTTCGCGATCCCAGCGCCGCTCAGCCTGAGCGGCGCGGTAGCCGGCCAGCTGCTTGACCTGGCTGAGCAGCAGGGCCAGCACAAACTCGGCCATGGGGATGGCGTGCACCCCGGCGCTGTTGGTGAGCGTGATGTCGCGCTCGAGCACCAGTGGGATGAGCAGATGGTCGACGCCGGCACTGGGCGTGTGCAACCAGCGCACCGTCGGCGCGGCGGCGAGCACCTGCGCGAGAATCGAGCGGTCGGTCCACCAGCGGAAGTAGGCCACCGCACCGCCCGGGTCGCGATCGAAGCTGCCCGTCGCATCGACCCACACGCAGTCCAGGCCGGGAGGCAGTTGCGGAGCGAGCAGTTCACGGACCTGGGCTGGCAGGATGAGCTTCATGGTCAGGCTACCGACTCCCCGGGCTTAAGCGCGATCACCTCGGTGGTGACGCCAAACTCCTGGCAGGCCACGACCAGGGCATCCGGCGTGCCGCTCAGGATCGGGAAGGTGGCGAAGTGCTCGGGAATGGCGTAGCGGGCGCCGATCAGCTTCAGCGCATAGGCGGCCTGGCGCGGGTCCATCGTGAAATGGTCACCGATCGGCAGGATCACCAGCTCGGGCTTGTAGAGCTCACCGATGATCTGCATGTCCATGGTAACGCAGGTATCGCCGGTGTGATAGAGGGTGAAGCCATTGCTGAAGCGTAGCACATAGCCTGCCGGCGCGCCCAGGTTGATGATCTGGCCATTCTCGTAGAAGGTGCTGGAGTGATGGGCGACGGTGAGCGTGGCGCGCACATCGGCGACCGTGACGGTGCCGCCCATGTTGAAGCCGACCAATTGCTCGCTCGGGCAGCCCTTGCCCTCCAGGTAGGGCACCATGTCAAACTGGCAGACGACGGTGGCCCCGGTGTCTTTGGCGAGCACCAGCACATCGCCAATGTGGTCGAAGTGGCCGTGGGTCACGAAGATCGCCGCCAGGTCCTGGCGGACACGGGCCTTGAGCGGCTCCGGGCAGGCGGGGTTGCTGTCCACCCAGGCATCGATCAGGATGCCCTTGCCCTCAGGCGTAGTCAGATGGAACGTCCCATGGCCGACCCAGGTGATCGTCACGTTTTTACCAAGCGTGGTCACAGCTGCCTCCTTAAAACTGCCATCTGACGGGCTGTGGATCGCTTTCACATCCGGATGTGACAAGTATAGCATAAGGGCCTGCCCGGGTTGACAGTCGACCAAAGCGGGGTATAATGAAATACCCCGTAGGGGTACCCTGCGGCTTCAGGAGTGTGCGTATCGGGCGAGCCATGGCCCGTGGAGGAGGACGAGGATGGCGAAGCCGATTGTCGTGACCGATGCGGATTTCGAGCAGTCGGTGCTCCAGTCCGACAAGCCGGTGGTGGTCGATTTCTGGGCGCCCTGGTGTGGCCCCTGTCGAGTGATCGCGCCGATTCTCGACAAGCTGGCCGGTGAGTACGAGGGCCGGCTGACCATTGCCAAGATCAACACCGATGAGGAGATCCAGCACGCAAGCCGCCTGGGTATCCAGGGCATCCCGACGCTGATCATCTTCAAGGACGGCAAGGAGGTCGGGCGCCTCGTCGGTTCCCGCTCCGAGACCCAGTACCGCGAGGTCTTCGATAAGGTGCTGGCCTGACCGACTGGATCAGGAGCGGCGCCTGGGCGGGCGTCGCTCCTGTGCATGAAGCGAGTCTGACGCATTGCCCAGGGAGGTTGTTATGGCCGAGCCACCCCCATCGCCTGTACGAACCCTCTCTCCAGGGCGCCGCGAGGACGTGCTGTTGCGGCTGCGCCGGATCGAGGGCCAGGTCCGGGGTATCCAGCGGATGATCGACGAGGGCCGTGATTGCCGCGAGATCGTTACCCAGGTGGCGGCGATCCGCTCGGCGCTGACGAGTGTAAGCAGCCAGGTGCTGCAGTGTTACGCTCACAACTGCCTCGGTGACGAGGAGTTGCCGCGCGATCAGACGATCGCCGAGTTGATCGAGCTCTTCCAGGGCAGCCGATGAGTCAGGAGCCCCCCTGCCGGATCGGCACGACACCCGCTGACCTGGCGCGTGAAGCCGAGCGCGCCGTGCTCTATGGCGCGGTGCTCGCTGCGCAGCGCCCCGGCGTGCGCCTGAAGCCGGCCATCGCCGAGCGCGCTCTGGCCCTGCTCCCCGCGGTACGGGCCTACCTGCGCGGCGAAGAGGGCCCGCTCGCCGCCGAGGCGCTCAGCTATGCCCGCGCCTGTGGCGCCGAGTCATTCCTCAGCGCGAAGCGCCGCCCACCCGTCCCCCACGATGGTTTCGGGCGCTGACCCGAGACGCGAGGAGGCGAGGAGCGGCGGTGTGCCCCCCGGGCACCGCGTCACCGCCTCTTCGCGTCCTCGCGTCGTCGCGTCGCCGCCTCGTCGCTAATCCTCGGTCTCCCAGCCCTGCTGGCGCGCCAGCTCGCGCAGGCCTCGGGTCAGATTCTCCAGCTGCTTGAGCAGCAAGCGCAGCTTGAATGGCGCGCCTTCATCGTGTCTGACCCACTTCACCAGGTCGCCCTCGGCATAGGCGCGCGCCAGGCGATCCGTCTCGTCCACCATCTGGTCGAGCGAGCGGATGCGGAAGACGCGGGCCTTGTTACGTGGCTGGTTCTCCAGCGTCTCATCTTCGATCCCCGGGAAGCCGTCGTCATCTGCGGCAGCTGCCTCCTCGTCCCAGAGGTCTGCATCGTGCTCAGCATGGTCCACCGCGCTGACACTGGTCCGCCCGAGGGGGCCGCCGCTGATGTGCACCTCGGGGCCGGAGGGAGCAGTGCGCAGCTGTTCGCCGGCCTCGAGGGCCTGCAGCGCGGTTTCGAGCGTAAG
This sequence comes from Chloroflexaceae bacterium, assembly GCA_034432515.1. Taxonomy (GTDB): domain Bacteria; phylum Chloroflexota; class Chloroflexia; order Chloroflexales; family Chloroflexaceae; genus JACAEO01. Next base: position 10,783 of record DAOUBZ010000140.1, read on the forward strand.
GTTGGGGTTGGCGGCGAAGTAGGCCACCAGCCGGCTCAGGTCGGCGGCCGACATGCCCTCATCGACCGCGAAGCGGGCCAGCTCCAGCTGGGTCTTCGGGCTGGCCACGCGGCGCAGGTGCTGCGCCTGGGTGACGTTGAGCTCGCGGCGGCGGATGAGTTGCTGAACGTCGTCGGGCAGTTCGAGCAGGCTCAGGTAGCGGCGCACGGTGCGCCCGCTGAGGCCAACCGCAGCGCCGACGGCCTCGTCGAGCTCGTGATCGGGGAGCCTGCCGTGCTCCTCGACCAGCCGGGCGCGCAGGCGGGCAAAGGCGCGGGCCTGCTCGATATCGTTCAGATCCTGGCGTTGCAGGTTCTCGATCAGCTGGCGCAGCAGCAGGTCGGGGTCGTCGCCATCAAGCACGATACAGGGGATCTTCTCGAGGCCCAGTTGTTCGGCGGCAGCGCGGCGGCGCCCGCCGTAGACGACCCGGTAGCGCCCGCCGCCGATACTGACCACGCCAAGCGGCTGCAGGAGGCCGCGCTCGGCGATCGTGGCGGCGAGCCCGGCGACATCGCCCGGATCCTCGCGCACCCCGTCCGGGTCGGTCTCAAGCTGGCGCGGATCGAGGTAGAGCAGTTGCATAGGACGGTACTCCGCTGGGATGACACATTTGTGCCAGAGTATACCAGAACGGCCGCCCTGCGGCAACCATCCCACGTCCGCCTCAGGCGGTGGGATGTGGTGCTTGCCCCAGGGACCTTGCACAAGCCCCCGGCGGGATTGCCCACATTACCAAATGTCACCCAACCACCACGCGCAGCGCAGCCGGGAGGATGCTGACCTCGACGTGCCGGGCGTCGGTGGCGATGACCTCGCCATCGGTGGCAACGGGGAAGGCGGCGGGGGAACTGATCGCGATCATACGCGCCTGCGCAGTGGTGACCACGGGGAGCTCGACGTGCGAGCCATCAAACAGCTTTGGGTAGTAGCGGATCACCTGGTCGGGGCGCAGGCTGTGCACGGCGCAGAGATCGAGCAGGCCGTCGTCGATCTGCCCGCTCGGGGTGAGCAGGAAGCCGCCGCCCTGGAAGCGCCCGTTGCCCACGGTGGCGAAGTAGAGCCGCCGGTGCATCTCTTTGCCGTCGTAGCGCACGGTCATCGGGCGGGGCCGGTAGGTGGCAAGGGTCTGGAGCGAGGCGACGACATAGGCGGCAAGGCCGCTGAGCCAGGTCAGCTTTTGCACCTCGACGGCCACCTGGGCATCGATCCCGGCGCCGAGGCCATTGATGAAGACGCGCCGCAGCAGCAGCCCTCCGGTCTCGACGCTGATCGCGCCGAGGTCGACCAGCCGGGTGATGCCGCTGGCGAGGCGCCGGACGGCGCCAGGCAGGCCGCCACTCTCGAAGCCGGCGAGCACCTTGACGAAGTCGCTGCCGGTGCCAAGCGGGATGATGCCGAGGGCGGCATCGCCGGCGCCTGCCGCGCGGGCCGCCATGATGCCGTTGACCACCTCGTTGATCGTGCCATCGCCGCCGACGGCGGCCACACAGGTAAAGCCACGCTCCACCGCCTGGGCTGCGAGCTCGGTGGCGCCGCCAGGGGCGTGGGTGGTGAGCAGCGTATACTCAAGCCCGGCGCTCTGTAGGGCCGCGCTGAGTTCGTCGCGACGCTGCCCGGCGGCACCACGACCCGCCACCGGATTGAGGATGACGCAGGTCTTCATCCGCTGGTCAGATCGTCACGCCCAGGGCCTCAGCGACGGTGAAGATATCCTTGTCGCCACGGCCGGACATATTGACCAGGATGATCTGGTCGGGGCGCAGCTGGGGGGCGAGTTTGAGCGCCTCGGCGACGGCGTGGGCACTCTCGAGCGCCGGGATGATGCCCTCGAGGCGCGCGCAGGTCTCGAAGGCATCGAGCGCCTCCTCATCGTCGGCGCTGGTGTAGCTGGCGCGGCCGGTATCATGGAGCCAGGCGTGCTCGGGGCCGACGCTGGCGTAGTCGAGCCCGGCGGAGATCGAGTGGGTGAGGGCGATCTGGCCGGCCTCGTCCTGGAGCACATAGGAGTAGGTGCCCTGCAGTACCCCGGGGCTGGCAGCGAGGAAGCGGGCGGCATGGTCGCCGAGGAGTTGGCCGCGGCCGCCGGCCTCGACGCCACGCAGGGCCACTCTTTCGTCTGCGATGAAGGGGTGAAAGATGCCGATCGCATTCGAGCCGCCGCCCACGCAGGCCAGTACCACATCCGGCAGGCGGCCCTCAGCGGCAAGGATCTGTTCACGGGCCTCGCGCCCGATCACCTGCTGGAAGTCGCGGACCATGGTCGGGTAGGGGTGTGGGCCGAGCGCCGAGCCGAGCAGGTAGTAACTCTCGGGGTGGGTAACCCAGTCGCGCATGGCCTCATTGATCGCGTCCTTGAGCGTGCGCGAGCCACTGTCGACGCCACGCACCTCCGCGCCGAGCAGGCGCATGCGGAAGACATTGGGGCGCTGGCGGGCCATGTCCTCGGTGCCCATGTAGACCACGCACTCGAGGCCGAGCAGGGCACAGACGGTAGCGGTAGCTACGCCGTGCTGGCCGGCGCCCGTCTCGGCGATGATGCGGCGCTTGCCCATGCGCCGGGCGAGCAGGCCCTGGCCCAGGGCGTTGTTGATCTTATGCGCACCGGTATGGGCCAGGTCCTCCCGCTTCAGATAGATCTTCGCGCCGCCGCAGTGGGCGGTGAGGCGTGCAGCAAAGCTGAGCGGCGTGGGCCGCCCGGTGTACGTCCGCTGCAGGTGGTCGAGTTCGGCCCAGAACGTGGGATCGGCGCTGGCGGCGGCATAGGCTGCCTCAAGCGCGGCCACGGCAGGCATCAGCGTTTCGGGCACATAACGCCCGCCGTAGGGGCCAAAGCGGCCCGTGCCCACACTTTCAGGCAATGTTGCCATATACCGTCGCTCGTCCTAGCTCTGGATCAGGCTCTCGTCCTTGTTCTTCTCGCCCTCTTCAAGCAGCATAATCGGAATCCCGTCCTCGACCGGATAGCGGTAGCCATTGCGGCGGTTGACCAGCCACTCCTTACCGCTGCTGTCGGTCATCAGTTCGACCGGACCCTTATCGCCGGGGTCGGCGAGGATGCTGAGCAGTTCGGGGCTGATGCTGCGGCGCTGGCCGTCGCCGCCGCTAGGCGCCGGAGCCAGGTCGAAGACACTGTCTTCGCGGTACTGGCGCACAGCGCGAAAGATGATCACCGCCAGGCCAATCAGGGCAGCGAGGCCGAGGATGCGAACGAGGACCTTCATGGGCGCTCCTCCTTAAGAAGACTATCCAGGCGCGGTGCACCGCGCGGAAGACAACGACAGCGGACCAGGTCCGTCCCCCAATTATACCCGATCAGTGGCGGCACGGGGTAGCGCGGGTCGCCCGCGGCGATCAGGCATGAGCCAGGGGCCCTCGCGCCAGCGCTGGGGCGGGGCGGCTACGCCCATCCAGACGAGCAGGCGTCCCCGCGGCTGTGGGCCGTTGGGGTAGCTGATCTCGAGGAAGGGAAAGCGCTGCTCCTGACGGCGCATATTGGCGATGTCATAGATGATCTCGATCCAGGTGCCGGTGTTGATGTAGTACTGGCCCATACCAAGCGGCACCACCCGGGCCAGGTGGGTATGCCCACAGACGAAGAGCGTGGCGTCGCGGTGCTCGGGGAGGCGGGCGATCTGCAGCATCTCGCGGGCAAAGCGGTCGTTGAAGGCGCGCACCTCGCGCTCCACCTGGCGGGTGGCCTCGCTCTGCATCTGGTCGAGCATGTCGCCGGGCGGCTCAACCGCGCTGGCCACCTCGCCGACCTGGCGAGCCACTTTGCGATGGCGGGCCACGCGACCCCGGCGCACCGCAGCCACCCAGCGCCAGAGCCCACCCAGGGCAGGCACGGAGAGCAGGCCACCAGGCCCCTGCCCGGTGATCGGCATGTGGTGCGGCTCCGGCCAGATCATCACCTGGAGGAAGCCGGCCACACCCCGGGCCAGGAAGCGCCGCGCCGCCGGGATGCGGAGTTGCGGCAGGGCCACCAGGTACCAGAAGAAGGCCGAGGAGGGCTTGACGTTGTCGATCAGCTGGGCGACCGGGAGCGGCTCGTCTTCGAGGTCGTTGATCACTTCTTTGACCAGCTGGGTACCGCGCACAACCTCGAAGGGCTCGGTGATACCGGCGAAATGGGCGAAGCGGTTCCAGCCGTCGAACTGGTTGCCGTGCACAATATACACGCCGCCACCGTGATAGCTCACGCCGAAGCGCAGCCGCCCATCATCGGGTTTGAGGCCGAGGGCCGCGCACAGGCGCGTCTTGGCAGCGGGGTAGTGGAGTTCGAAATCGTGGTTGCCGATCAGCACGGTGAGCTGGGCGCCGGGTGTCGCAACGAAGCGGGCCAGCGCCGCGAAGACGCCAGCGTGGGCGCTGATGATCGCGTCGAGGCGGCGCGCGGCGGCCGCGTCGCTGTACTCGTCGTCGGCGAGGTCGGGCAGGCGCACCTGGAGGAACTCGAACGTATCGCCGGCCAGGATCAGCTCGGTGGGCTCGCCGGCAGCGTAATGGTCGAGAAAGTCGATCAACGCCGCATCGTCGGTGAAGTCATCGAGGTGGTCGCCGCCGCCGAGGTGCAGGTCGCTGAGCACGAGCCGGCGTAGCTGCGGCGTGATCGCCGCCGGGCCGATCGGAGGGGTACGATACGCGGTAGGTTGCAGGACGACGCGGTGCATACGCAGGTACAGCCAGCGCAGCGCCAGGATCAGGCCAGTCAGCCCGGCACTCAATGCCAGGACGCGCGCAACCGTCCGCGCCCAGCGTCGCCTGCTACGCTGATCGTGCGGCTGCAATGAATGCCTCGATCTTTGCCACGTCCTTCACCCCATCGGTCTCGACGCCGCTGCTCACGTCGACGCCAAGCGGGCGAACGATGCTGATCGCGCGGGCCACATTGCTCGGGTTCAGGCCGCCGGCCAGCAGCAGCGGCAAGCGGGCCGCCAGTTCGGCGGCCCGTGGCCAGTCGGCGGTGACGCCGGTGCCGCCGTAAGCGCCCGGCACATGGGCGTCGACCAGCAGCAGCACGCGTGTCGGGTCGGCTGCCAGCGCCGTGAGTGTGGTTGCCGCGGGCGTCCGGGCAGCCCGTGCCATCCAGGCCGCCTCGCTGGCGGAGCCATCGAGCCTGATGGCCTTGAGCACCGGGAGCGGGATCGCATCGGCGTCAGCCGGCGGTTCATCGCCGCTGAGTTGGACCATATCGAGGCCCAGTTCCCGGGCGACGGCAGTGACCATAGCGGGAGGCTCATTGACGAAAAGGCCGACCAGCAGTGGTCGGCGTCCCGGGTGCTGGTGGAGGGGCGCGGCGATCGCCGCGCCCTCGGCAAGGCTGACACGGCGCTTGCCTGGCGCAAACATCAGGCCCAGCAGGTCGGCGCCGGCGCTGGCGGCGGCGCTGGCGTGCTCGGGGCGACGCAGGCCACAGATCTTCACAATCACCGCTGGTCCATATCTTCCCCGCCTGGCGTTCCACCGCTCTCTGAGGTGCCGTGGAACGCCAGGCAGTCGATGGGTGGCTACTCGGCCTTCAGCGTATAGTAGACCCGTTTGCCGCGGCCGCTCCGCTCAAGCATTCCGCTATTGATCGCCTGCTTGACCATCGAGCGCAGTTGCTCATTGGTTCGCGCCAGGTTGTGCTCTTTGCGCACGTCACGCAGCGTATCGAAAATCTGCTGAAACGAGGCAGGTTTGCTGAAGCCGGCCATCATCGTGCGGAAGAGCGCCCACTCGTCGTCGCTGAAGTCGATGTGCTCGTCGACCACGACCATCTCGGCTTCGCCGGCTTCAGCGGCGGGCTCGCCGCCCTCGGCAGCCGGCGGGGCGAATGCTGCTTCCACCTCAGCCTCACCGCCCTCAGCAGGCGGCGGGGCGTATTCTCCCTCCACGGGCACAGGCGGTGCGAGCTCGGCCTCCGGCTCGGTGAGCATCCCCGGATATTCAGGCTCAGGGACCATCTCCGCAACGCTTTCGATCGCCTCGCCTGCGTGGCTCAACTCAACGAAAACGGCTGGCTGTGCCGGCGGCGCGAGCAGGTCCTCGGTGTCGCTTGCGACCAGTTCGATTGGCGGTTCGAGCTCAAGGGTCTGGAGTTCCTCTTCGAGCAACACCGCCGCCTGTTCATCAACGGGCGGCGCATAGTCAGGCTCTTCGAGTTCACCTTCCAGCTCCTGCAGTTCGAGCGACTCGCCGGTCGCGGCGAGCCCCTGGCCACGGCGCGACCGGCGGCGCCGGCGGCGGCCTGCGGGCGTAGCGCCAGCTTCGGCGGGGTGCGTGACGATGGCTGCCTTGGGCAGTTCCTTGCGTCCATTGGCCAGAACGGCCACATCAACCACCGGCTCGACCGGAACCTCCTCGCTGAGCGCGCTGGCGAACTGCGAGAGCTTATAGGGATCCTCGCCGGGCAGGAACACCTCGTTGACGGTACCGCTGGTAAAGATCTGCACCTTGCCGCGCTTCTCGGCGTCGACTACGAAGTCCTTGAACTTCGCGAAGCTCCGGCCACTCAGGTCGCGATAGCGGCTCTCCTTGAAGTCACCGCCCATCAGTTCCTTCATCACCAGTTTGATCGAGCCGAGGGTCGAGACATAGCCCCGCTTGCGCACCAGGTGGATCGCCTCAACGAGCACATCATAGACGTTGGGTTCAGCCGTGGGCGGTGGCGGGACGGCGATGGGCGCTTCGGCGCCGCCATCGCGCGACGGCAGTTCAACCGCTGCCTCGAGATTACGGGTGAGCTCGGTGGCGCGGCTGGCGATTGCCGAGGCGGCGGCGGAACCGCCCGGGGTCTTGCCGACCAGTTGCTCGTAGAAGACGAACTCGTCGGCGCTCTGGGCCAGGTGGGTACTGGCGGCGCCGCCGATACCGATGATATAGACCTCTTTGCCCTGCTGGCGGATGCTATTGACCAGCGGGATGAAATCGCGATCACCGGTGACGAGGACGAACTTGCTGATGTTCGGGTTGGTGAACAGCGTCTTCATCGCATCGATACAGAGGTTCATATCGACGCTGTTCTTGATCGCGCGACCGGTGCGGCCCATATCCTTGTCGTAGTAGTAGGTGGCCACATAGATCGGCTCGATCGCATTGGCGTAGAGGGCGCTTGTGACGCGGGGGTAGCGATACCAGTCGGCGTAGGCTCGGGAAATGACCACCCGGCCAAGGTCACCGCAGCGGTCCATAATCGCTTCAAAATTCGGGTTGGCGTTGAGCTTGTCGCGCACGCTTACGTAGACGTTCTCGAAGTCAATGAAGACTGCGACGTCAGGTCGCCGTTGCTCGTACATTGGTTGTCGATCTGCTCCTGTGTTGTGGGTGGATAGAGGTGTGAGGAGGAGATACTTCGGGGCCAGCGGGGGAAGCTACCCGCAGCGCGCAGCGTGTGGGGGCAAACGCAGCGCCACGGTCGGGGGCGGCTCGGCGGGAGGCGACGACCATCCGGTCTGAGCAGCGGCGACGGGTCGCGTCGCCAGTCATCGCAGCGTGCCGCCGGTGAGCGCCACTGGTGACCAGGGGCAGCCAATGAGGCACAGCACCGGGAAATCTCTCTGGACACACCTCGTACGTCTGATAGTCCGTTCAAAAACCTGCTCTGGCACAGCCATGACACCACCATGCCGGCGTTAGCCAGTAGCATGCTGCTACTATAGCATTGGAGCGCCCCGGATGCAAGCCACGCGACAGGTTGGCCCAGAGTTTGTGCAGTCACCCCATCGCATCCCCGCGTCATCGCGTCCTCGCATCCTCGCGTCGTGGCATTGTTGGCGCATGTCCGGTATCGTCGGGGCGGGCGTCACACCCCCGGTTACCCCGTCGCATGCTCGCATCCTCGCGTCATCGCATCACTTCGGCGTAGGCGAGCAGCCGGACGCGGAGCTCGTCGCGGCTTAACTGACCGCCGCGGTACGCCCACCAGGCGCGCAGGCTCAGGCGGAGCATGCCAGCACGGACGATGGCCTGGTGTGCGGCGAAGCGCCAGGCGGGGCCACGCAGGGCAGCGAAGCGGGCCCGGCTACGCCAGAGGGCCACCAGCATCTTCCAGCGGAACTGCCGGGTGGCGGCCCCGCCCACGTGGATGACGCGCGCCGCCGGCACCTGCCAGATCGCCCAGCCGGCCTGCCTGATGCGCCAGCACCATTCGATCTCCTCGCTGTACATGAAGTAGGCTTCGTCCAGCGGGCCAACGCTGGCCAGCACCGTGGCCCGCACCAGCATGCAGGCCCCGAGGGGGTGATCGATCGGGAACGGGGTCGCGCCAGCCTCCTGGGGGTAGCGGCCATGCCACCAGGAACCGTAGAGCCGGCCCGGCAGCACCTCACCGGGTGGGAAGAGATCGAGGGCGGTCATCAGCAAGGTTGGGAAGCGAAAGGCCGCCGGCTGGATGGTGCCATCGGGGTTGAGCAGGCGCGGTCCCACCAGCCCGACTCGCGGGTGAGCATCGAGGAAGGTCGCCATCGCTTCGATGGCGCCCGGGTGGACCACGGTGTCGGGGTTGAGGATGAGCACGTAGGGGACCGCGATCTGGAGCTGCGTGGCGGCATCGGGCGGGGCCATGCTCACCCCCTCAGCCGGGAGGGGCTGCCCGGCCAGGTGCGCCAGGCCGATGTTCGTGCCACCGGCAAACCCCGGGTTGTGTGCCAGGGCGACGAGCACGACCTCAGGGAACTCGGTCTGCACCAGCGCCGGGCTGCCGTCCTGGGAAGCGTTGTCGACTACGACGATCCGCAGGGGCAGTGTGCAGGCGCGGAGCGAGGTCAGACAATCGCGTAGCAGGCCAGCGGTGTTGTAGCTGACGATCACAACGGCGACAGCCGGCGGCTTCTGGCTCATAGCGGCGCTGATTGTAGCGCCGAAGCCAGCGCGATGCAAGGCGATCGCGCTCAGGCATTGTGTCCAGTTGAGATCCTGGTACAATAGCGCAACGATACGCGGCGGGGAGTAGCAGCAACCATGCTTGATTTCGCGATCGACCTGGCCCACCGTGCCGGCGCACTGCTCCGTGCCGCGCAGGAGCGGGAGCGAAGCGTCGAGGCCAAGGGCCCCGTCGATGTGGTGACCGACGCCGATCGGGCCAGCGAGGCGCTGATCGTGGGCGCGATCCGCGAGCGGTTCCCGGAGCATGCGATCGTGGCCGAGGAGGGCGGCGCCGCCACGGGCGACGGCCACTACCAGTGGCTGATCGACCCGCTCGACGGGACCATGAACTACCTGCACGGCCTGCCGATCTACAGTGTATCGCTGGCGCTCCTGCACCACGGCGAGCTACAGCTTGGCGTGGTCTATGACCCGTCGCGGGGCGAACTGTTTGCCGCCGAGCGGGGCGGCGGCGCGCGCTGTAACGGCCGGGCGCTGCGGGTCTCTGCGGTCGCGCAGTTGGAGCGGGCGCTCATCTCCACCGGCTTTGCCTACGATCGGGCGGCGCGGCCCGACAATAACCTCGCCGAGCACGACCGGCTCTTGCTCCGGGCCCAGGATGTCCGCCGGACCGGTTCGGCGGCGCTGGATCTGTGTTACGTGGCGGCCGGGCGGCTCGATGCTCACTGGGAGTTGGGGCTCAAGCCCTGGGATACGGCAGCCGGGGCACTGATTGTGCGCGAGGCCGGTGGCCTGGTGACGGACTGGGCGGGACAGCCCTGGCCGGCCGGCGAGCCACGGATCGTCGCCTCGAACGGGGGCATCCACGCTGCGCTGCTGCACGAACTGGCCCTGGCCCGCCAGCCCTAGTGCGATTGCAGATTTGCGCTTGTAGATTGGGCGCGGCGCATCTGGACACGGTCGACGTCGCGCTGATGCCCGAACGGGTCGCTTGGAACTGTACTAGACAGACTGCCCATGGCGTACTACATTCGCGATACGCTTGGCGAGACGCCGGCGCTGAGCCCCCGGCGACCAACGATCAACGAGTTTTTCCTCTCCTGCTACACGCTGAGCATCTACACCGGCTGTGAGTTCGGCTGTCCCTACTGTGACAGCTGGATCTTCCAGGATCGGCCGCTGAACGAGTATGTGCGCGTGCCGCTGGACCTGCCACAGCGTCTTGCCGCCGAACTGGAGCAGGTGGAGCGGGGCGACCTGGTCGCGATCACGGCGCTGAGTGATCCCTACCAGCCTGCGGAACAGACATATCGCATCACGCGCCAGGCGCTGCAGGTGCTCGCCGATCGGCGCCAGCCATGCCTGGTGCTCACCAAGAGCGTCGCCGTGCTGGAGGACAAAGCCCTGCTCCAGCGCATGAACGAGCAGAGCCTGGCCGTAGTGATGATGACCCTGATGACCGCCGATCCACACCTGAGCGAGCGCCTGGAGGGCAAGGCCCCGCCGCCGGCCCTGCGCCTGGAGGCGCTTGGCGAGTTGAAGCGGGCCGGCGTGCCGGTGGGGGTGGCACTGGTGCCGATCATGCCCTACGTCACCGATCGCCAGACGGCGCTGCGGGCGCTGCTGCGCGCCTGCGCCGAGGCCGGGGTGGACTTTGTCGTCTGGGATTACCTGCACATTCCGAACGAGCGGCACCGGGTACGGATCAATGAGATCCTGGCCCGGGTGGGCTCGTTCCCGGCGAGCTACTACCGCGATCTCTACCAGGGACAGCCAGTGGTGAACCCGCTCTACCGCCAGGAGCTTGATGCTGAGATCCTCACCCGCTGTGACGGGCTGGGGCTGGAGGTGCGGGCGCCGCACCGGCTCTTTGCCGGGCGGCTCAGTGCGCGCAACGAGGCCGCGCTGCTGCTCAAGCACGCCGCTTTCCGCGACCGGGTGCAGGGGCGCGCGCTGGTGGCCGACACGCAGCGTACCCTGGCCGACCAGGTCTATACCGGCCAGATCGACCGGGCCGCACTACGCGAGACCCCGCTCTATCCGCAGCTGCGGGAGGTGCTGGGCCTGGGCGACGCAGAGCGGTCGGGCGGATGATGACGCGGGCTACGCCTGGGCCTGGAGGCGGGCGTAGAGTTGGCGCCGTAGCTCACTGAGGCGATCACGGTAGGCCTGGTCGCCGATGGCCTCGGTCCACATAATCAGGGCATCCTCGCCATTGTCGGTATAGTAGCGGGGACGCTTGCCGGCTGGCTGGAAGCCATATTTGAGATAGAGGCGCTGGGCGGCGGTATTGCTGACGCGCACCTCAAGCGTGATCTGGCGAGCGCCGAGGGCGTACGCCTGGTCAATCAGCGCGTTGAGCAACAGTTCACCGACCCCGCGGCCGCGGTGGGCCGGATCGACGGCGATCGTGGTGATGTGGGCGTCGTCCACGGTGAGCCAGAGCCCGCCGTAGCCAACGATGGGCGGTGCCGTCGACGGGCTGGCCGGCGCCGGTTGCGGGAAGAGGGCGGCGACGATCTGGCTGAAGATGCCACGGGGACGCACCGGCGGGGCCATGGTGGCTGCGGCCGGCGGAGGCGTCGCACTGGCGCGGGCGACGATGTAGCGACAGCTCTGGGCATTGCGGATCTCGCGGCGGTAGGTGCTGGCGGCCCAGGGGACGCTGAAGCTCTGGGCTTCGATCCGCTGCACGTCGGGGATATCCTCCTCCGTCATCGGCTCGATATAGTAGTACATTGGTTCAGCGTGATGCGGCGGCTGCCATAATCCAATCCGCAGACGTGCACAGCAAGGCGTCCCGCTCCTGCAAGCGGAAGCGGGACCAGAGGCGAAGTTCTTTCAACCTATCCCCGCGCCGTCCGCGCCAGGATGGTCGGCTACTTGAGGGGGGTTGCGCCGTCCGGATTGACCGTGAAGAGGCTCTGGTAGGCGCCGTCCTTGCCGAAGCCCCCGCCGGTCTGGAAGGTACCGGTCACTTCAACCGGTCCCCAGACATAGCTATTGTTCGGGCCAAGATTCAGCCGGGCCGACTGGTCGGGCGGGAAGCCCTCCATCCAGATCGGGGTGCCGAGCGGCTGAGGGCTGGAACCGTCCTCTTCGGTGCTGATCCCCTCGGCGAGCACGTAGATCACGCCATTCCAGAAGTAGTAGCCGCGGGTCGTGACCGTCTGGCCATTGTACCGCTCGGGGTTGCGCTGCAGGTCGAAGAATGACACCTTGCCCTCGCCGAGCGGCCGGTCGTCGATACGTTGCTCGACGCGCCGGATCTGCTCGATCGGCTCGGCGCTGGTGACATTCAGCTGGTACTGATACTGCCCGCCGGGGCCATAGCCACCGGTAGCCGAGAACTGACCCCGGACACGCACGAAGCCATAGACGGAGTCGCCGGGGCGATGCAGATCTTCGGTGACGTCTGCCGGGAAGCCCTCGAGCCAGATCGTATCGCCGAGGGGCTGGGCATCGAGGCCATTATCGAGCGTGCTGACACCGAGGGCCAGCACCGAGAGCGATGGATCGCCGGGGCGCCAGAGGTAGGCGCCATCGACGGTGATCTCCTTCCCGTCGAACCTGGCCGGATCGGTGGTGACTTGCTGGACATACAGGCTGGAGCCCGTGGCGCCATTGCGGCTGCCGCAGGTGGCCAGCAGCGGCAGGGCGCCGAGCATGAGCAGCAGCAGGATGGTGGCGCGCCATGGTGTGCGGATCATCGGTTTGATCCTCCTCGGGGTATCTGTATGCGCGCGAAGGCGCGGCCAGCCATCATTGGCGACGGGCGCGGGGGCACGACGTAGTGCCGGGCGGCCAGGGCCGCACAAACATCTGGTCTCGCGCAGAGCGGCTGCCAACTGGATTATAGCAGAAGCCTCTACAGCGGGCAACTGGACGCAAAGTGGCACCGGGGCTTGTGCAATGTCTGCCTGCCGCGGTGGGGGCCGGGGCGGCGTCGCCACCCGAAGTATTGGTTGTTCGACCAGAAGTCTGGGGCTTGTCCCAAGGACGTGACAGGATACTGCTGGCAAACCCCGTACGCGCTGCGCGCTACTCAGGATGCGTTCGCGTTCCGACGTTGCACAATACTGCTGGCAAACCCCGTTTTGCTCACGCCGGGTGCGCGGGCGTCCCGCCCGCCTG
>DAOUBZ010000141.1:0-20675 GCA_034432515.1 Chloroflexaceae bacterium
CAGCGCCGCGCGCCCGGCGGCCGTTGCGCCAACGGCGCAGGCCACGGCCACCCCACTGCCCGCCACGGCCACCCCACTGCCCGCCACGGCCACCCCACTGCCCGCCACGGCCACCCCGACGCTGGCCACGGCCACCCCACTGCCCGCCACGGCCACCCCGGCGCCCGCGACGCGCCACGCGAGTGGCCCGCCCGTCCGCCTGGTCATCCCGGCGATCAACCTCGACCGCGAACTGGTCGCAGTCGGCCTCGATCGCAACCGTGTGCCGATCGTTCCGAAGCACGATATCGGCTGGTACAACCTGAGCGCGAGCCCCGGTCAGGGTGAGAACGTGGTGCTCTGGGGCCACGTGCTGCGCTTTCGCTCCGCTCCGCAGATCCCGGCCCCGTTTGCCCGGCTGCGCGAACTGGAGCCGGGCGCCCGGCTCACGCTCTACAGCGCCGATGGTACCGCCCATCGCTACGTGGTGACCGAACAGCTCTGGGCGACGCCGAACCAGGTGGAGTATGTGCTACCCAGGGGTCGCGAGTTGGTGACGATGGTCTCGTGTATCGGCGACAAGGTTGTGGTGGACGGCTCAGTGGAGATGACCCACCGCCTGATCACCATCGCCGAGCCGCTGGCGCTCGAGGCGCGCTCCGGCCAATAGTGGAGAGAGCACTACGGCGCGATGTGTGACGGCAACGGAGATCCGCGCCGGCCCCTGGTACACTTGCGCCCAGGGACCGGACCTGACCGTGAGAGGGGAGTTGGCATGGCCCATACGCATGTTGTGCCATTTCGCATTGCACTGAGCACCGGTGGCGGCGACGCCCCCGGGCTCAACGCAGTGATCCGCGCCGCGGTGCTTTCCGCACTCCACCGGGGCTGGGAGTGTTACGGCATCCGCGACGGTTTTGCTGGCATCCTGGCCCCGAAGGAATATCACCATGGCGGCGTGATCCCGCTGACCCGCGATACCGTGCGCGGCATCACCAGCATCGGCGGCACGATCATTGGCACCACCAACCGTGGCCACCCGATGCACTATCCGACTCTTGGCCCGGACGGCACGATCTACGAGCGCGACCGCTCCGATGAACTGGTCAACGGCCTGGCCGCCTATGGAATCGACGCGCTGATCTCGATCGGCGGCGACGGCTCGATGGAGATCGCCGCGAACCTGGCCCGCAAGGGGGTGCGGGTGATCGGCGTCCCCAAGACGATCGACAACGACCTCGACGGTACCGTCTCCACCTTCGGCTTCGACACGGCAGTCGCCTTCGCGACCGAGTGCCTCGACCGGGTGATGTCGACGGCCCAGGCCCACCAGCGGGTACTGGTGGTGGAGGTGATGGGGCGCTATGCCGGCTGGATCGCGCTACACGCTGGCATCGCAGGATCGGCGCACGCCATCCTGATCCCGGAGATCCCCTTTAGCCTCGAGCGTGTGGCCGAGAAGATCATGCAGCGCGAGGCCGACGGTCGCTACTTCTCGATCGTGGTCGTGGCCGAGGGCGCCCGGCCAATTGGTGGCGATGTCTCGGTGGTGGCGCGCGAAGTGGGGCGCGCCGAGCGGCTCGGCGGCATCGGTGAGAAGGTGGCCCACGCGCTCCAGGAGTTGACCGGCCGCGAGACGCGCCTGGTGGTCCTTGGCCACCTGCTGCGCGGTGGCTCGCCCACCACCTTCGACCGGCTCCTGGCGCTGCGCTTCGGCGCCGCGGCCATCCGCGCCATCGATGAGGGCCAGTCGGGCATTATGGTCGCGCTCGACCCGCCGGGGGTGAAGTACGTCCCGCTTGAGGTGGCGACGAGCCGCATGAAGACCGTCCCGCTCGACTGCGATACGATGCTCACCGCCCGCGACATGGGGATCAGCTTCGGCGACGATTGCCCCCTTTGACCCTAGTTTGTTGGTTGGTTTTGGCGGCTGCACTGCCAAAACCAACCAACCAACACCTTGTCGCGGTGTTCTAGCTCTGGCTGAGCATAGCCGCCGTCTCGGCGAGGCGGGTCGCGTAGCCCCACTCGTTGTCGTACCAGGCCGCAACCGAGAGCAGGTCGCCCTGCATCTGGGTCATGGGCAGGTCGACGATCGAGGAATGGGGGTCGCCGACGATGCGCGCCGAGGCCCACTCGTCTTCGAGCACGCCCATAATGCCCTTGAGCGGCGCCTCAGCGGCCGCCTTGCGGAAGGCCTCGTTCACCGCATCGACGGTGACCGGCTTGTCGGTGAGCACGTTCAACTCAACGATCGAGCCGGTGCTCACCGGCACGCGGTAGGCCTTGCCGGTGATCTTCAGCCCGCTCCAGATGAAGCTCAGCGCCTTGGCCGCGCCCGACGACGAGGGGATGATGTTCTCGGTGGCTGCCCACGAGTCGCGGCGATCGTCCATGGGCTGGTCGGTGAGCGACTGGGTGTTGGTGTAGGCGTGCACCGTAGAGAACAGGCCGTACTTGATGCCGTAGTTCTCCAGCAGGACCTTAACCACCGGCGCGAGCGCGTTGGTGGTGCAGGAGGCCATGCTGATGATCTTGTGCTGGGCAGGATCGTAGCTCTCCATGTTGATGCCCGGCAGCAGGAAGGCGTCGCAGTCCTCCTTGGACTTGCTCGGCGCCGAGACGAGCACGCGCTTCGCGCCGCGGTCGAGGTGGGCCTGGGCGCCGGGGCGCCGGGTGGCCCGCCCGGTGCAGTCGATCACCAGGTCGACGCCAAGCGCCTGCCAGTCGGGCAGCTCGTTCTTCGCGTTGAAGTAGAGCACCTCGCGCCCACCGATCGTGAAGCCGGCCTCGGTGGCGGCCACCGGCTCGTGCCAGCGCCCATAGTTGCTATCCACCTCGAAGAGCGCGGCCAGCGTCTTGGGATCCTTGATGTCCGACACCGAGACCGGCGACCAGAGGCCGTTCTGCAGCGCGATGCGCATCAGCGAGCGCCCGATGCGCCCGAAGCCGTGGATGGCGACCTTGCCCATGAGCGATAACTCCTTACTGTTCAGTGGATCTCGACCACGAATGAGCGGTTTATCCGGTGACTTCACATGTCACCCTGAGCGAAGCGCAGGGCTCAGGGCGGCGGCTTCGCTCAGCATGACCAACGACGTGCTGGACGCGCCACATGAGGCATGGCTTCACTCAGCACTACCATCGTGGGTGAGGCGATGAGGCGAGGACGCGCTGTCATCGCTTCATCGCCTCACACCTCCCGGCGGAGGTGGCCGGCTACAACCGTGCCCTAACGAGCGGACGGGTACTGCCAGGTCGGCAGGTCGATCAACTCGATGTTCTCCATGCCGCCGTAGACCGTCCACCAGGGCTTGGCGCCGGTGGCCAGCACCTGGTTGAGCGCCTCGATGTTCTGCACGCCACGGTCGCTCAGCCAGGCCTCCAGCGCCTCGACGCCACCCTTGGCATAGATCGGGATGCCGTCCTGCCAGGTGGCGCGGCCGCAGAGCACGCCGGCGAAGGGTGTTCCGGCCTCAGCGGCCAGTTCGAGCGTCTCGCGGAAGATCTCATCGGTGACGCCGGCGCTCAGGTAGATGAACGGCTTGCTGGCGACTGCGGCCGAGTCGCGGAAGAGTTGCATCGCCTCCTCGCGCGTGTAGGCCTGCTCGCCGGTGAAAGCCCGCGTGCCGGCGACATGCTTCATGTTCACTGGCACCTCGACCTTGAGCACATCGACGCCATAGCGGGGCTTGGAGAACTCCTCCATGTAGGCGGTGACATACTTCGGCTTGACCTTGGCGAAGGCGAAGCTCTTCTCGTCGCCCACCTCGTCATCGTAGGCCAGCGGCTCAAGGAAGAAGGGCACATCGAGCGCCGCGCACTCGGCACCGATGCGCTCGATAAAGGCGTACTTGACGCTGTTGATCTTGGGATCGTCGAAGGGGTTGATGTAGAGCAGGATCTTGACCGCATCGCCCCCCGCTTCCACGATCCGGCGCACGCTCCACTCCGGCAGCAGGTCGGGCAGACGGCCCTTGACACTGGCGTCGTAGCCGGTCTTTTCGTAGGCGAGCAGCACGCCGGCGTCCGGCGCCTTGACCTTGAGCGCCGGCAGGCCATACTCGGGGTCCATCAGGATCGCCGAGGCGTGCCGCGTGAGGATCTTGGTCACGGCGACCTTGAACTCGGTCATGTCGTCGTTGGTCGCTGTGCCGCCCTCGCCGCGGGCCTTGGCGATCGCCTTCTTGAGCGAGCCGCGCTGGTCCATCGCAGCGGCGGCGATCACACCATTGGCGCCTGCGCAGGCCTGGATCCCGTTGAACTTCCCTCGCGTCATGCGAACCTTGGCCATCGTGCTCCTCCTCCTAGTACAGGAACATCGGCTTGCCGATGAGGTGGGTAATATGCGGCTGATAGTTCTCGGTATCGTACAGCTCGGGCACGTCGACGCGCTTGACACCGCGGATACAGGTGTCGGCCAGCACGGTGGTGTAGACACCATTCTGCAGCGCGACCATCACGCCGTTATGGCCCTTCTCCAGTTGCTGGACCGCGAGGTTGCCGTATGAGGTTGCCACCATACGGTCGAGCGAGTCGGGCGCCCCGGCGCGCATCAGGTAGGCCAGTTGCTGGTTGACAATGTCGATGCCGGTGAGTTGCTTGAGCGCCTCGCCGACGATCTGCCCGATGCCGCCCAGCTTGCGGTGGCCGTAGGCGTCCTCCTGGCCATACTCGACCACCTGGCCGCCGAGCATGCTCGCGCCCTCCGAGATCACCACCACCGCGTAGTTACTCGGATTGTTGCGCCGATCCTCGACCACGAACTTGGCCAGGCGCTCGATGTCGAAGGGCACCTCGCTGATCAGTGTGCGATCGGCGTCGGCCAGATAGGCCGAGATCAGCGCCGTCTCGCCCGAGTTGCGCCCAAAGAGCTCGACCACCGCGATGCGCTCGTGGCTGCCCGCGGGCGTGCGCAGCGCGTTGATGAACTCGACGCTGCGCGTCACGGCCGTGCTGAAGCCGATGCAGTAATCGGTGCCGAAGACGTCGTTGTCCATCGTCTTCGGGATGGCGATCACCCGCACGCCCTCCTGGTGCATCCGCACGCCATAGCTGAGCGTATCGTCGCCACCGATGGGGATGAGCGTGTCGATGCCCAGGTGTTCAAGCACCCGCAGCACGTGCGGCGTCGCATCGGCGAGTTTCTTCTCGCCAACAAACTCGAAGCGGCCCTTCAGGAACTCCGGCATCGCCGACTCTTTGACCTTGGCCGGATTGGTGCGGGACGTATGCAGGTGCGTACCGCCATAGCGGTCGATCGTGCGCACACTGGCGGGGGTGAGTGGCTCGACCCACTCGGAGCTGCCCTCCGGGTCGTCGGGGTTGTAGTTGAGCAGCCCGGCCCAACCCCGTCTGATACCCACGACCTCCCAGCCGTTATCGGCCGCCCGGTTGACCACCGCCTTGATGCAGGGGTTCAGTCCGGGCACGTCGCCGCCGCCGGTGAGGATGCCGATTCGCATGGTGACTCCTTTCGCTACTCCTGTACGCGTTACTGCGGCACAACTGCGCACCCTGCCCAGCCTCGCGTCGATGTTGGGCAGCTTGCGGGCCGCCTGGGTGAGCCAGGATCACCGGCCGATCGACGGCAGCCAGCTCCTGGCTCGCGATTGATCGCTTTGGGGCTCGCTCAGTCAGGCGTAGGGTCCGGGGTGGGATTGGGTCGAGGGTGTCGGCCATAGCCAGGCTGCGTGAACATCGCTGTGCTCCCGTTCACCGGGCGATCGTTCAGCCGCCGGCCGCCGCATAGGGGCGGTAGACGGGTGACACCATCGGCACCATATTGAGGTGGGACGCTGACGCCCTTATTCTAGGGCACGTGTCAATAGTCGTGGTTAAGAACCGTTCCCCCGTAATGGATATCCGTGCATTGGCGCACGACCAGGCGCTGCGCCGCGCCCGCTGGCAAGGGTTGATCGCACGCGGAATTATACCGTATTTTCGGGAGACGTGCTGAGCGCGCGGGCCTCGACGGCGCGCCAGTAGCGCGAGAAGCGCGCCAGGTCCAGCCGCTGCTCAATCTGCACAAACGGCTCGATCGGCAGGACACGCAGCGGCATGCGGGCCGCGATCTGCGCGCTGATCGCCGCAAAGCGTGGGCTCGGGCTGGCGCTGGTGACGACCCCATCGGCCTGCTGCTCGGCGGCAAAGGCCAGCACTTCGGCTGCGACATCGCCCCGGCGGATGCTGACCGGCAACTCGAGCAGGCACTCGTAGAGGAAGACGATGCGCTTGAGGCTGATCCGCAGGCTGCTGAGCAACTCCTCATCCCAGACGAAGAGCGCCGGCGCGCCGGGGTAGGCCAGCAGCGCCGGGTGCTGCGGGCTCAGACAGTCAGCGTGGATCCAGACGACCGGGCGCGCGGGCTCGCTCATCGGCGCCTCCGGGGTGGCGTGGCCGTCGGCGGCGCACCGGGGAACAACTCGGCCTGCAACGCCTCGTAGCTCTTGTCAAAGGGACAATTCGCGCGCAGCGGACAGGTGCGACAGTAGCTGCCCCCACTATAGCGCTCAAGGTTCTCGCGGTTGAAGCTGTAGGGTTTGTGGCTGAAGGTGCTGGCCACCCACTGCCACGAGAGGTTGTTGCTGGCCGGGTCGCCGTCGAGCAGGTGGGCGAGGAACCAGCGCGCCCCCGCCTGCCAGGCTACCCGTCGCCAGTGCACGATGTAGGCCGCCAGCCACATGCGGGCGTGGTTGTGCAGATAGCCGCTGTCGACCAGTTCTCGGCTGAAGGCGTCGATGCAGGCCAGCCCCGTCGTGCCCGCGACGATGTCGGCGGGCAACTCCTGCGCATAGGCGGCCGCGTCCAGGCCGGTCTTGTACGGCTCGCGGTCCTCCCAGATACCGTCGCCGATCACGGCATAGACGCGCTGCCAGTAGTCGCGCCAGGCCAGTTCGGTGATCAGCTTCGCCGCCTCCTCGGGGCGGGCTGCGGCCCGCAGGGCGGCGCGCCGCACCTCGGCCAGACTCAGCACGCCGTGGCGGATGTAGGCCGAGAGCCGGGTGACCGCACCGTCGAGGAAGTTGCGCGTGCTGGCGTAGCGCGCCGGCTGTAGCGCGGCGAGCAGCGCCTCGGCTGCCCGCCGCCCGCCGGGGGTGGCGCTCACCGCGGCGCTCTCGGCGGCGGCCGCAGGGAACTCGGCCGCCAGGTAGGCGACCAGTTCGGCCCGATCGGCAAAGTCGCGGCGCATGTCTCCGGACATGGTTCAATCTTACCACTGTTTACGGCACACGCACCCCCGCGTCATGCTTCGCTTCGCTCAGGGAAGCCGGGATCCTTCGCAACGCCTGCGGCTCCGCTCAGGATGACCGATGGGAGCGGCCGGCTGCCGCAGGCGTAGCGAGCGCCAACGGTGGGCTTAGCTCCTCTGTGGCGGCTTGCCGCCGCTCGCCTTGTAGCGCCGGCAGGCGTCGCTGCAGTACTTGACCTCGTTCCAGCTTTTCGCCAGGCTCTTGCGCCAGCGAAACGGCCGCCCGCAGGCAGCGCAGATCTTCTCAGGCAGATGCTGTTTTTTCACTCCGCGCATAGCCGCTCCAGGTACGCCGCCGCCTCGTGCCGGATGATTGCCTGCTCTGCGGCGCTGAGCCGCCCCAGTCCCAGCACGGCCGGGCCGAGCCGTGGATTGGCCCGCAACTCGGCTTCGTGGTCGATCAGGAAGTTCCAGTAGAGCAGGTTGAAGGGACAGGCATCCGGCCCGCTGCGCTGCTTCGGGTTGTAGCGGCAGCCGGCGCAGTAGTCGCTCATCTTGTTGATGTAGCTGGCTGAGGCGATGTAGGGCTTGGTGGCGATTCCGCTGTCGGCGTTGAGCCCCATGCCGATCACGTTGGGCAGCATGACCCACTCGTAGGCGTCGACGTAGGCGGCGAGAAACCAGGCGTTGACCGCGTGCGGCTCGATGCCCGCCAGCAGACAGAAGTTGCAGAGCAGCATCAGCCGCTCGATATGGTGCGTATAGCCCGTCGCGAGGGCGCGGGTCAGGGTGTGGTGCAGACAGGCCAACTCGGTCTCGCCCGTCCAGAACCAGGTGGGCAGTGGCCTGGTAGCCTGCCAGCCGTTGGCGATGCGCAGGATGGGCAGGCGCCGCCAGTACTGCCAGTACATATACTCGCGCCAGCCGAGCACCTGGCGGATGAAGCCCTCCACCGAGTTGAGCGGCGCCTGGCCGGCGGCATGGGCCGCCTCGGCGGCGCGGATGAGCTGCATAGGCGTGAGTAGCCCCAGGTTGAGGTAGGGCGAGAGCCCGGAGTGGTAGATCAGCCCCCAGCGCCGGCTCATGGCGTCCTCGTAGGCGCCGAAGTCCGGCAGCCGCTCGCTGATAAAGCGCGCCAGCGCCGCTTCGGCCTCGCTGGCGGTCACCGCCAGGTCAAAGTCCGCGACCCTGCCGATCCCGTTCGGCAGACGTGCCACCTCCTCCAGCACCGCGCTGGTGATCGCATCGGGGGGGAAGCTGGGCGGCGCAGGCGGCTGCGCGCTGCGCGGCAGCGGCTTGCGGTTCTCGGCATCGTAGCTCCAGCGGCCGCCCACGGGCGAGCCGTCGGTCTCCAGCAGCACGCCAAAGTGGCGGCGCATGGCCCGGTAGAAGCTAGCCATAATGATGCCGCGCTCCGGCGGCGCATCGGCGAAGGGGGTGAACTGGCCGACCAGGAACTGGGTGTTGGGCAGCAGGTCGACCGGCAGCCCGAGCGTCGAGCCAAGCGCCTGCTGGAAGCGCCGGGTCGGCTCCTCGGCGGCGGCCATGGTCAGCAGGCGGGTGGGATGCTGCTGCGCGCAGTGCTCGCGCAGCCCGCTGCGAAAATCGGCCGCCTGGCGATGGTCCACCTGGAAGCCCGCCGCCGCCAGTGCCACTCCGTAGTGGCGCATGGCGCTGAGCAGCAGCGCCAGTTTCTTGCGCTGGTAGGGCTGCTGGGCCAGTCGCGCCGCACTCTCAATCAGCAGCACGCGCACCCCGTCGCGGCCTACGGCGGCCTCGGCGGCGGCCAGGGCCGGATGCGCCTGCAGCAACTGGTCCCCCAGGATCCAGACGGTGATTGGTGACATAACCGGGCACGCTCCGGCGCTCAGTTGATTTGCAGTGCGCCCGCGGCCAGCCGTACGCGAACCTGCTCGGCACTCAGCGGGCCGCCGTGGCCAACGTAGAAGGTATGGACCGGGAGGCTCAGCGCGAGTTCCAGGCTGGACTGTTGCTGGGCCGCGTCGGTGATGAAGTAGGGCGGATTGGGCAACGTGCCGCGCAGCCGGCCGCCCAGGAAGCCGCCGCGCAGCAGTTCGCCGGCGATCAGGCTGCCGTCAGGCAGGGGCAGCACGATGTGGCCGGGGCTATGGCCGGGTGTATGCACGGTACATGCCGCGAGACCGAAGCGCGCGAGGTCGAAGGGCTCGCCGAAGGTGATGTCCGGCTCCAGGGGTTTCGTCTTCCAGGGCAGGAAGGGGCGCAGCAACTGGCCTTCGGGCCCCGTGCTGCGCAGGTCGGTGGGGTTGCGCCCACTGCGCAGCATAGGCAGATCGGCGGCGTGGATGGCGATCGGCGCAGCCGTGGCTTTGCGCAGCGCCTCGGCGCCGCCAAAGTGGTCGATGTGGCCGTGGGTAAGCAGGATCAGCCCGATGTCGCGCGGCGCGATCCCATGGCGGGCGGCGGCGCGCAGGATGGCCGGCCCGTCGCCGGGCGCGCCGCTGTCAACGACGATCCAGCGCTCGCCGCGCACCAGATAGACGTTGGCGATGGGCAGGTGAACCGGAATGATCTCGATGGTGGATGAAGCCATTTTGTATGCTCCTGAGGCACGGTTCAGATCGGGGCGCGCCGGCGTGACGATCGTGAAGGACGCGAGGAAGCGGTGACGCGAGGGCGCGACGAGGCGAGGACGCGCTGCCAGCACCTCGTCGCATCCTCGCCTCGTCGCATCCTCTGCAACTGGTTTGCACCATGCTTACGCTCTCTCGCCTGCCGGCGCCGGGGCGCGCCGCTCGCGGCAGAGGGTCAGATTGGCGATCAGGGCCACGCCGAAGGCGGCGAGACAGACACTGCTCACCCCGGGCCAGCCAGAGCACTGCCAGGCCAGGCCGGGCAGCACCGCGCCCAGTGTGCCGCCGACATAGTAACTCATCATGTAGAGCGCGCTGGCCCCGCCCTTGGCCTCGCGCGCGGTGGCGTTGACGTAGGCCGGGGCCACGGCCTGCGCGGTGAACATGCCCGTGCAGAGCACCAGCAGGCTGAGTCCGATCAGCGACAGTGCCGGCAGCAACGTGCCCAGCACCCCGATCATCGCCACCAGCAAGCCCACCCCGATCAGCGTCTGGCGGGGGATGCGCGCCGAGAGGCGCCCGACCATGGGCGAGACGATCACGCCGGCCAGGTAGGTGAGATAGGCCAGCGCGACCACGGCCGGCGGGAGGTTGAAGGGTGGTGCGCTGAGGTAGTAGGGCAGGTAGGTGTAGATGCCCAGGAAGCCAAAGAAGAGTGTGCCGCCGATCAGGTAGGCCCCGGCCAGGCGCCGGTCACGCAGGTGGGTAGCCATACCGCGGAAGGCGCTGGCCCAGCCCGGCGCCGGGCGCACGGGGTCGCGGGGGAGCAGGCTCGCCATAGCCAGGGCGCCGAGCAGCGTGAGCACGGCAAAGCAGACGAAGGCCACGCGCCAGCCGTACAGGTCAGTGATCAGCCCGCTCAGCACCCGGCCCGTCAGGCCGCCGGCCACCGTCGCCGCGATCCAGCCGCCAACCAGCGCGCCAAGCGCGTGGATGGGATAGCGGTCGCCGATGTAGGCCACGGCGACCGCGGTCAATCCGGGGATGCACAGGCCCTGCAGCGCGCGGAAGGCGAGCAACTGACCGAAGGAGACGGCCAGGGCGCACAGCAGCGTCGGCAACGCCAGCAGCGCGCAACTCCAGACCATCACCCGTTTGCGTCCCAGCACGTCGCTCAAGGGACCGCTGCTGGGCGAGGCCACGGCGATCGCCAGCACGACGGCAGAGACGCTCAGCCCGGCCGTGGCCGGGGCCACACCGAACTCCCGCGAGAGCACGGGCAGGATCGGCTGGGTGATGTACATGTCGGCGTAGACAGCAACCGTCGCCGCGTACAACGCGGCGATGGTGAGCCCACGGCGTGCGGCGGAGTCGGTGGCAGCCGTCTGCATCAGCGGAACAGCGCCAGATACTCGCCGTAACCCTCCCGCTCGAGATCCTCAACCGGGATGAAACGCAGCGCCGCCGAATTCATACAGTAACGCAGCCCGGTGGGCGCAGGGCCGTCGTCGAAGACATGGCCAAGGTGCGAGTCGCCGTGCTTCGAGCGGACCTCGGTGCGCTCCATCCACAGCTTGTGGTCGCTGCGGGTAACGATATTGTCCGGCTCCAGCGGGCGGGTGAAGCTGGGCCAGCCCGAACCCGAATCGTACTTGTCACGCGAGCTGAACAGCGGCTCGCCCGAGACGATGTCGACGTAGATGCCCTCACGCTTGTTGTCGTGATACTCGTTCTGAAACGGCGGCTCGGTGCCCTCGTGCTGGGTGACCTGGTATTGCAGCGGGGTGAGGCTGCGGCGCAGCTCTGCATCCGCTGGCTTGCGGTAGTTCTTCATAGCTCCTCCAAAGCGATGTACTGCTCAGGCAGATTTCAAACCAGCTTGACAGTCTGCGCGGATGCGATGAAGCGAGGACGCGATCGTATCGCCTCGTCGCGCATCCTCATATACGACGTTCAAGCAAGAATGGTCGTCGCTGAAACGTGCCTTGCTTTCAGTATAACGCGAAAGGCGCGCTCGGGGCAGAGCGTCGCGCTGCAACCAGGATCTTGCTTCCACCCTGGCGCTGCAACGCCCTGAAAGTCGCACCGCGTCCCCCGCTGCGTGGCTGTCTCGCTTACGCCCCCGCCTGCATGCGCCGCCGCGCCTCCTGGGCAGGCTCGCTCGTTGGGTCGAGCGCCAGTGCGCGCTCCAGGCAGTAGCGCCGCTTCGCCGGGTCGGTCAGGATACTGGCGTGGACCAGCCAGTCGTGGGCATGGGGTGAGTTCGTGTAGACCGCCTGGCGCAGGACCTGCGACTCGTAGGCCTGGCGCTGTTCAGCCTGCGATGGCTGGGCGGACAGCGCATCCATGCCCAGTCGCGCCTCGCCCAGGCGGGCCAGCCCGCCCACCAGGGCCGTACCCTGGCGCGCAAGCCAAACAGCAGGCTGGCGCCAGATTGGAGACAGCATGCCCTGCACGCGCAGCTGCCATCGAGTGATACCGCTCGTCATATGGAACGCCTCCTCACGCGGGTGGATGGTCAACTCTGCCACCACTGTAGCGTGTGGGCGCGGCTCGCGCATCGGGCAAAGTACGTAGGTCTCTACGTAGAACGGGCGGCCGCTGGTGGCCGGGTGGGCGCGGCTGCGACTCCGCCGAGCCGCCGGATCCGCTCCGCGATCTCGTCGGCCGTCACGGCCTGGAAGCTGCGACCATCGGCGATATGCTGCGTCGCGTCGAGGTAACTGCCGCGCCCGGTGTGGCACATCGGCCCGAGGCAGACCAGTTCAACCTTGCCCGTGGCCAGCGCCTGGTTCCAGCTTGAGCCCTGGAAGAGCGGCCAGCGGGCCGGGAAGAGCAACTGTCCGAGGCGCTGGTTGTGGTCCTCGGTGCCGTAGAGGTGTGTCAGCGCCGAGATGCGGTTGAGGCTGTCGCTGGAGCTCATGATCCCGGCCAGCGAGATCACCTGGACCGGGGCACGCAGCGTGGCCTGGATGAAGCCGGCAGTTGCCAGCGCGATCTGGCCGCCCCCGCTGTAGCCCAGCAAGGTTACCGGGGCGCCACTGCCCAGGACGTAGCCATGGCGCAGCAGCCCCTGGAGGATCATCTCGGCCACCCCGTAGTTGTAGATCGGGCCATAGCGCCGATCGGCGGAGACGGCCACGTGCAGGGCATTGCGCAGGTTGATCAGCTTGCCGACCCGCCGCAGCGGGCTGGCCTTGTTCAGCCGCACCGCGTTGACCCAGGCCCAGAACCAGCCCAGGTTGCCCTCACTGGTCATCCCCACATTCACATAGGAGTAGGCGAAGACATCGGTCACGATCACCAGGCCGGGGATCCGCTCCGCGATCGCTTCGAGAAAGTCGTCTTCGTAGAGTGTCGAGTATTCGCCCGAGATATCGCCGACGCCGGAGAGGTAGACGAGGAACGGGCCAGGGGCAGGCGGATCGTTGGGCCGTGGCTCACCCTGCGGCGTGCGCGTGCGCCAGCCGGCCCACCAGGCCAGGGCCAGCAGCGGAATGGCGATCGCGACCAGAATGAACAACACCAGCAGGGCAATGCCCAGCCAGGTCAGTGCGCTGATCATTGGCTGGTCTCCCTCGCAGGCTCATAGCCGGGGATGACCTCCGGCAGTTCGTCGTGCCGCGCCAGGCGAGGCTTGCCGGTGACCAGCGCCCAGAAGCGCCGCGCCGCCGCCGCCGCCGGGTCGCTCAGCACCCAGCGCGCCGCCTCGACCAGCAGTGAGCCCACCAGCGCACCCAGCGCCGCCTGCCAGTAGGTCACCCCGGTCACCGCGACGATCGCCGCCAGGGCGATCACAAAGCTCCAGAGCCGCAAGCCCCAGCGGATCAGCGGGCCGATGAGCGGCAGCAGGCCCAGGGCGCCCAGCAGTAGCGGGCCATAGGCTGCACTCACCGCCACGAAGAAGAGTCGCAGCGGCACGTCGACCGCGAACAGGAAACGCATCGCCAGCCACAGGGCCCACATCCAGATCACCGCGCTCAGCAGAAACAGCAGCGCCGAGGCCAGCAGCCCCAGCCCAAAGCGGAGCGGCGTGATCCGGTTCATCAGCAGGGTGACGCCCTGGGTGCCCACGCCCTCAGAGAGCCCTGCGAGGAAGATGAGCAGCGCGGCGGCCGTGACGACCTGGGGTGAGAGCAGCAGTTTGAGCTGTTCCAGCGGCATAACGACCTCGCCGGTATGCTGGATCCCCGGGCTGCATTATACGCCACCAGGCGGGCTGGTGGGTCACAGGGCTGATCAAGGCTCGCCTCCCGCGCCGGGGCCGGGTGGGGCGGGGCCACGCTGGGCCGCTACGGGATGGCGGGTGGCGTCGCCGGGCCGGCAGGCGGCTGCGCGTGCAAGGCTTTGCGCCGCACCCGTGGGCTCCGCATCACTGGTATCAACACCCCGAGTCGCGCTATACTGCCTGGAAAACCTTGTGGCTCTGGTGGGTATGGGGCTACCATCCATCCACCACCGGCCCGCATGTTGTGAGGACACCCCATGCTGAACGATCTGCCCGCCACCACTGAGGCCACCCGCGACTGGTCGTGGGCGGAGTGGCAGTCGGCCTTTGCCGCGCTGCAGGCCGCCCCGCTCGATGATCCCCATGGCTGGCTGAGCGCGTGGACGCGGCTTGCCAACCTGTTCGGCGAAACCTACGCCCGGCTCTCGGTGGCCACCACCTGCGATACCACCGATGCCGCCGCCGAGGCCCGCTTCCGTACCTTCCTCGCCGACGTCTATCCCCAGGCAATGGCTGCTGAGCAGGCCTTGAAGCGCAAGCTGCTTGACGCCGGTATCGAGCCGGCGGGGTTCGCAGTGCCGTTGCGCAACATGCGCGCCGAGGCCCAGCTCTTCCGCGAGGCCAACCTGCCGCTCCTCACCGAAGAGCAACGCCTGGGCAATGAGTACAACAAGCTGATCGGCGCGCAGACGATCCAATGGGCGGGCCGCGAGTTGACCATCGCCCAGACCGCGCCGCTCCTCGAGGAGCCCGATCCCACCGTGCGCGAGCAGGTCTGGCGCCGCGCGGCTGCTCGCCAGCTCGCCGACCGCGCGGCGATCAACCAGCTCTGGCGTCAGTTGCTGCAGCTGCGACGCCAGTTGGCTGCCAACGTCGGCCTGCCCGACTACCGGGCCTACGCCTGGCAGCTACGCCAGCGCTTCGACTACACCCCCGACGATTGCCTGCGTTTCCACGAGGCGATCGAGGCCGTCGCCGTGCCCGCCGCCCAGCGGGTCTACGCCCGGCGCGCCGCGCGCCTTGGCCTGGAGCGCCTGCGTCCCTGGGATACCCACGCCCGTGCCGCGGACGAGGCGCCGCTGCGCCCCTTCCACGACGGCCGCGAACTGGCCGCCCGGGGCGAGGCCGTGCTCACCCGCGTCGATCCGCAGCTGGGCGCCTACTTTGCCACCATGCGCCGCGAAAGCCGACTCGACCTGGACAACCGCAAGGGCAAGGCTCCCGGCGGCTACTGCACCTATTTTGCCACGGCCCGGCGGCCCTTCATCTTCATGAACGCCGTGGGTCTGCCCGGCGATGTGCGCACCCTGCTGCACGAGGCAGGCCACGCCTTCCATAGCTTCGAGACCGCCCACCTGCCCTACCACCAGCAGCAGGACGCGCCGATCGAGTTCGCCGAGGTGGCCTCGATGGCCATGGAGTTGCTGGCTGCGCCCTATCTGCGCAGCGCCGATGGCGGCTACTATGACGAGGCCGGATACGCCCGGGCGCGGATCGAGCACCTGGAGGGCATCCTCACCTTCTGGCCCTACATGGCCGTGGTGGATGGCTTTCAGCACTGGGCCTACACCAACCCGCACGCCGCCGACGATCCGGCGGCGTGTGATGCCGCCTGGGACCGGCTCTGGACGCGCTTCATGCCTGGGGTTGACTGGTCGGGGCTCACGGACGAGCGGGTCACCGGCTGGCACCGCAAGCAGCATATCTACCGCTACCCGTTCTACTACGTGGAATACGGCCTCGCCCAGCTCGGCGCCGTACAGGTCTGGCGCAACGCCCTGGCCGACCAGGCCGGCGCCGTCGCGGCCTACCGCCGTGGGCTGGCCCTTGGCGGCACGGTGACCCTGCCTGAGCTGTTTGCCGCAGCGGGCGCCCGTTTCGCCTTCGACCACAGCACCCTGCAGGAGGCGGTCGCGTTGATCGAAGCCACCATCGCGGAGAGCGAGGTTGCCTAGGTGACGGGGTGACGCGGGGACGGGATGACGACCAACGGCGCCTCGCGTCCCCGCGTCATCGCGTCCTCGCGTCGTCGGGTCGCCCCGCGGCGGGGTAAGGCCGAAGCATTCGCCACCGTGGGACGCCGTTTCCCGGCATGCGCCTGGGGCGAATGCTTCGGCCCTACGGGGCGGCGGCGTCCCCGCGTCATCGCGTCCTCGTGCCCTCGCGTCACGCATCCCCGCGTCATCGCGTCCTCGTGCCCTCGCGTCCTCTACACCCGCTCGATGACCGTGGCGATCCCCATGCCGCCGCCGACGCAGAGCGCGGCCAGGCCGTAGCGTCCACGCCGGCGTTCGAGCTCGTCGAGCAGGCTGCCGAGAATGATCGCGCCGGTGGCGCCCAGGGGATGGCCGAGCGCGATCGCGCCGCCATTGACGTTGATCCGCGCGCTATCCACGCCGGTTTCGCGTTGAAAGTGCAGCACCACCGCAGCGAAGGCCTCGTTGATCTCGAAGAGGTCGATGTCATCGAAGCCGAGGCCGGCGCGCGCCAGGGCCAGGCGCGCTGCCGGCGCCGGGCCAGTCAGCATGATCGTCGGCTCGCTGCCGACGACGGCGGCTGCCAAGATGCGCGCCCGCGGCGTCAGGCCCAGGGCCCGGCCACGTTCTGCGCTGCCCACCAGCACCAGCGCAGCCCCATCGACGATGCCCGAGGAGTTGCCGGCCGTATGCAGGTGCTCGATCCGCGTCAGCTGCGGGTAGCGCTGGAGCGCCACGGCGTCGAAGCCCTCGGCACCGAGCCGGGCGAAGGCCGGCTGCAGCTTCGCCAGGCCCGCCAGCGTGGTCTCAGGACGGATGTGCTCGTCTTCGGCGAGGATGACCCGCCCCTCGCTGTCGCGCACGGGCACCAGCGAGCGGGCAAAGTGCCCGGCGGCACGCGCAGCCGCGGCGCGGCGCTGCGACTCGAGCGCCAGGCCGTCGAGCTCGGCGCGACTCAGGCCGTCCAGCGTGGCGAGCAGGTCGGCGCCGACACCCTGGGGCACAAAGCCGACCAACCGGCTGATCTCCGGATCGTGCATCAGTGCGCCGCCATCGCTGCCAATCGGCACGCGCGACATCGACTCGACGCCGCCGGCCAGCACCAGTTGCTCCCACCCTGAGCGGACCCTGGCCGCCGCCAGGTTGACCGCCTCCAGGCCGCTAGCACAGAAGCGGTTGAGTTGCACCCCGGGCACCCGCTGGTCCCAGCCGGCAGCGAGCGCGGCGGTGCGCGCAATGTTCGCCCCCTGCTCACCGATCGGCGTTACGCAGCCCAGCACCACATCCTCGATCGCGGCGGGATCGAGGCGGGTGCGCTGCTGCAGTTCGTGCATGAGCCCGGTCAGCAATATGACCGGGCGCACTGAGGCGAGCGAGCCATCGGCCCTGGCGCGGCCACGGGGCGTACGGATCGCTTCGTAGATGAATGCTTCTGTCATACGACTCTACTGCGTCCGAGCAACTGTGATGGTTCGACGCTCGCCCGGTAAGGCCGCAGCATTGGTGCAGCCAATGCTGCGGCCCAACGAGCGCAATCCGGCAACCAGGCGCGGACACCGTGCTAGCCCCGTTCGCGGCGCGGGAAGAGCGAGCGCCCGATGATCTCCTTCATAATCTCGGTCGTGCCGCCGTAGATGGTCTGCACGCGTGCGTCGAGGAAGGCGCGGGAAATCGGGTACTCGCGCATATAGCCATAGCCGCCGTGGAGCTGCAAGCCGCGATCCACCACCCGGTTCTGCAGCTCGGTGGCCCACCACTTGGCCATCGAGGCCTCTTCGGTGGTGAGCCGGCCAGCCACGTGGGCTTCGATGCAGCGGTCGACAAAGACCCGCCCGATCGTCAGTTCGGTCTTCAGTTCGGCCAGCAGGAAGCGCGTATGCTGGAAGTCGCCGATTGGCCGGCCGAAGGCAGTCCGCTCAGCGCAGTAGGCAACCGTCTGCGCGAAGGCGGCCTCGGCGCCGGCCATGGCGCTGACGGCGATCGTCAGCCGCTCCTGTGGGAGTTCGCCCATCAGGTAGGCGAAGCCGCGGCCCTCCTCGCCGAGCAAGTTGGTGACGGGCACCCGGACGTCGTCAAAGAACAGCTCGGCGGTATCCTGGGCATGCTGGCCGATCTTCTCGAGGTTCCGCCCACGGCTGAAGCCGGGCATATCGCGCTCAACTACCAGCAGGCTGATCCCGCGGTGGCCGGCGGCCGGGTCGGTCCTGGCCACGACGATCACCAGGTCGCTATTGATCCCGTTGGAGATGAAGGTCTTCTGCCCGCTGAGGATGTAGTGGTCGCCCTCGCGGCGCGCGGTCGTCCGGATGCCGGCCAGATCGCTGCCGGCGGCGGGCTCCGTCATCGCGATCGCCCCGATCGCCGTGCCGCTGGCGATCCGCGGAAGCCAGCGGCTGCGTTGCTCACCACGGGCGTGATGGACCAGGTAGGGGATGACCAGGTCGGTATGGACGGCGAAGCCAACCCCCATGAAAAAGTGGCGCGAGAGCTCCTCGGAGATGATCGCGTTGTAGCGAAAGTCGTCGATCCCCGAGCCGCCATCCTCCTCAGGGATACCCAGGCTCAGGAAGCCGGCCGCGCCAGCCCTGGCCCAGAGCGCGCGATCGACGCACCCCTCGCGCTCCCAGCGCTCGTACTGCGGGGCGATCTCACGCTCGACAAAGGTCTGGAAGCTCTGGCGAAAGAGGTTGTGTTCGCTCGTAAAGATGGTGCGTTCCATGCTACCCTTTCCTCCACATCGAGGGGGGCCGATCCTTCCCGAGACGGGGCCGCCTCCCGTCTCCCTGGCGACCCGCGCCGGCCCGAGCGCGCGGGCGTCCCGTTCTGCACAACAGGATACCGCTTCAGTCACCTGGTGTCTACAGCGCTTGCCGATCCCGACCGCGGTGCGCTCGTCGGTACCCGGCTAATGTAGCATAGCCAGCGTCCCTGCCCTGCGTGATACGCAGCAATGACCGCATCGAGCTCGTCGGCAAAGGGGGCATCCTTGAACATTCCGGCGGTCTGGAGCCACGGTCACGCCACACCCAGGTCGAGACGTCGTCGTCGATCGCGCTGGCGAGCTCAGCGCCTGTGGTGGCACGGCCCGCCACTCCGGTTCGCGCATCGCCAACGGGTTGAGCGAGCGCGGGCGGCCGCGGCTGTCGCGCCGGACCCAGGTGCAACTCCGGTCGGCGCGGTAGCGCAGCCCGCGCCAACTGTGCCTGCGGTCATCTCCCCAGAGATGGTCGGTGATGGTGTGAAGGATCAGGCTGGAGCTTTGGCGCGCGCTGCCTGGCCGCGCGATACGCTTGTACACTACGAGCACGGCCGCAGGGCTATCGCGGTTGATCGTGTCGAGCAAATCGCGGCTGCGCTCGGTATCCCGCCCGTTGTTCTGCTCATGGACAACGATACACTTGCTGACATCTTCAACAAGATCGCGAGCGACCCATACCTGCCAAAGCAGGTGCTCTTTTTTCTCAAAACGCTCGCTGAGGAAAGCCAGAACCAGGGGTAGCGTCTCGTCAGAACACGAGCTAGGGAAAGGCAGCCTGCATGGGAGGCGCGGACAATCATGAGTTCATAGATGCTTGCCTTCAGGCACGGAAACCCGCACCGTTTACGGGTGGGAGGAAGCGCCCTGCTTCAGCCCGCTTCAGCGCACCCTTGCGCGGGCGAGCGAATTGTCGTACCCTTGTTCTCTGACACAAACCGTCTCCACACGAACCGTATGCTGCAAGTTGGCGCTTGACGCTACCGCCGCAACCGCCATTCGGCCGACAGCGGTTCAGTTCAACGCGGCGGCCAGCTATTGTGTTGTTGGCACCGGGGTTGGCATGGCGCCATTAGACGGCACGGTTCGTTTCGCACCCGAGCCTGAGCTCGTTACCATGGTCTCAACGCAACGCCCGCCGTGCACCGGCGGTGGCGATACCGTGATACTGTGATTGTGCATAGCTACGATAAGGGGTGACCATGGCAATCAACACCCGTCAGGAACAGCTGCGATTGACGTGGGAGAAGGGCGATGAACTCGTACTGAGTCTCGACCCACTCCAGGGGCACTGGACGGAAGAGCAGTACCTGCTGCTGAGCAACCAGACAAACCGCCTGTTGGAGTACACCGATGGATATATCGAGGTCTTACCGATGCCCACGGACAAGCATCAGGCCATCTCCCGGTTGCTCTTTTTGGCACTGTTTGCTTTCGTTCAGCGCTTCGGTGGAACAGTTTTCTATGCGCCGCTTCGGGTGCAAGTGCGTGCGGGAAAGTTCCGTGAACCTGATCTGCTCGTTCTACTCGATGCGAACGATCCTCGTCGGCAGGAGGCATTCTGGCTCGGTGCCGACCTTGTCGTGGAGATAGTTAGCCCTGACAATCCTCAGCGTGACATCGAGGAGAAACCACTCGACTATGCTGCGACCGGTATTCCTGAGTACTGGATCGTGAACCCTCTGAACAATACGATCTCCGTGTTCGTACTCGACGGTGAAAACTACGTCGAGCATGGCGTCTTTCAGCGTGGGGAACACGCGACTTCAAAACTATTGGACGGCTTCACCATTAGTGTGGATGAAGTGCTCAACGCCAGGTAACCAGGCAATATGGATCCGGCGCGGGCGACGAGCGGCCCGCCCGGCGTGACAGTACTGTGCTCCACGAGTCGTCCAATATCTCTACTCTGTCACTTCCTTGTTGGGGCGGTAGTCGTCAAGATGGCCTTCGCGGATGAGTTGCTCAATGGCAAGCAGGCGCAGCCAATCGA
>DAOUBZ010000142.1:0-13380 GCA_034432515.1 Chloroflexaceae bacterium
AGCCGCCACCACCACCACACAACCCACTGCGGGCCAGCTGGAGGCCGACGACCTGGTGGAGGCCACCACCACCACACAAACCGGGGTCCGCGGCTTGCCCCAACGACGTTGCTCAAGCCCCGG
The DNA here is from genome assembly GCA_034432515.1 of Chloroflexaceae bacterium. GTDB lineage: Bacteria > Chloroflexota > Chloroflexia > Chloroflexales > Chloroflexaceae > JACAEO01. The sequence continues at coordinate 124 of DAOUBZ010000142.1, forward strand.
GGGTTTGCATTGCAGCCCGCACCGCCGCAGCGTATACTGTCAACAGACGCGGCAGCGCGCTACGAACGATATTACGCTGAGGTGCCTGCGATGCGTTCGCAAACGATCACGCGCAGCGAGGCCCGCCAGATCTATGACCGCCTCGGTCCCGGCCTGGAGCTGACCACGCCCTTTGAGGGGCAGGCCAAGACCCTCGCCCTCGACCTGCTGGCCGTGCACCCTGGGCAGCAGGTGCTGCACGTCGGCGTCGGCACCGGCGCCGAGCACGCGGCGCTGCAGCGCGCCGTTGGCCCGGCTGGGCTCGTCGTGGGCTGCGACCTCTCGCGGGGTATGCTCGAACTGACGCGCCGGCGCGCCGCTACGCCGCTCTGCGAGGGCGACGCCGCCCGCCTGCCGTTTGCTGCGCAGCGCTTCGACCGCCTCTTTTCGGCCTATATGCTCGACCTGCTCCCGCTCGCCGAGATCCCGCTGGTGCTCGCCGAATTTCGCCGCGTGCTCCGGCCAGATGGCCGGCTGGTGCTGGTCTCGCTCACCGAGGGCGCCGATCCGCCGAGCCGGCTCTTCATGGCTGGTTGGAAGCTCGTCTACCAGCTCAACCCGCGCTGCCTTGGTGGCTGCCGCCCGCTGCAACTCGCGGCCCTGCTTGCCAGCGCCGGCTTCACCGTCGAACGACACGTCGTCGTTCAGCTGGGCTTCCCCAGCGAGGTGCTGGTCGGGACGTAGCAGACCCACCCTGATGCGGATCATCATCCCCAGTGATGTGTTTCCACCCACCGGCAAGGGCGGCGCAGCCTGGAGCAGCCATACCCTCGCGCGGGCGCTGCTCGCCCATGGCCATGCGGTGACCGCGGTGGTGCCCGTCCGCGGGCAGCGCGGTGTCACCGCATGCGACGCCCTTGGCGTGCCGGCCCTCCAGGTGGGCTACGCCGCGCCGGCAATCCCCATCGTGCAGAACTACTTCCGCCACGAGGCCTTCTGGCGGCCGCTGGCCCGGGTCATCGTCGCCGAGGCGCGCCGTGGCCCCCCGCCCACCGCCATCCACGCCCAGCACGTGCAGGTCGCCCCCGCGGCGGTGCTCGCCGGGCGCGAACTGGGGACGCCGGTGGTGGTGACGGTGCGCGATCACTGGCCCTGGGACTACTTTGCCACCGGGCTCCACGGCGACCGGCTGCCCTTCGGGCGGCCCGGCTGGCCCGGGCTGGCCACCGACCTGGTGGCGCGGCTCGGGCCGCTGCGAGGTACGCTGGCCCTGCCGGCCCTGCCGTACATGCTGGCCCATCTGCAGCGCCGTGCCGCCTTCCTGGCCCGCGCCGATGCCGTGGTGGCAGTGAGCGGCTATATCGCCCGCCGCCTCGGCCCGATCGTGCCGGCTGAGCGCATCCACGTACTGCCGAACATGGTCGATATCAGCGCAGCCGAGGCCATTGCCGCCATTCCCCCCACAGCCAGCTGGACGGGGGCCTTGCTGCTCTTCGTGGGCAAGCTCGAGCCGAACAAGGGCGCCGGGCTGCTGCCGGCCATCTTCCGCGAGCTTGTCGCTCAGGCCCCGAACGGGCTGCCGCCGTTCACGCTGCTGCTGGCCGGTGACGGTGTGCTGCGCAGCCAGTTGGAGCGGGAACTGGCCGCCCTCAACGTCCCGACCCGCTTCCTGGCCTGGGCGAGCCACGACGAGGTGCTGCGGCTACTGGCTCGCTGTGACCTCTTGCTCTTCCCCTCGCTCTGGGGTGAGCCGCTGAGCCGCGTATTGCTCGAGGCGGCCTGCCTCGGCGCGCCCATCCTGGCCATGCCCACCGGCGGCACTCCCGATATCGTGGCTGATGGAGAGACCGGCGCGCTCGCACCGACACCGCAGACCTTCGCGGGTCGGCTCGCCGCGTTGCTCGCCGACCCGCTGGAGCGCCGGCGGCTGGGCGCGACGGCCCGCCGCGCCGCCCGTGTGCGCTTCGCGGTTGAGGCCGTGCTCCCACGCTACGAGGCGCTCTACAGCGCGCCCGGGATGCTGCGGAAGAACTCGGGGAGTAATGGCAGGTAGACGCCGCTCAGCCTGGCGAGCGGCGCCGCCAGGCTTGAGGTCCGTACCGCCTCGGCCCACAGCGGCAGCGGGAAGGCGATCATGGCCATAAGCAGTGCTGCGCCGGCCAGGGTGGCCTGTACCAGCCCGAGCAGGCCGCCGAGCAGATGGTCCAGCCAGCCCAGGAAGAGCAGCCCGACAAACAGGCGCAGCAGCGAGGCCACGAGGCTGGCCAGCGCGCTGACCAGCAGCAGCACGCCGAGGAACCCGACCACACCGGCCACCGTCGGGTCGGCGATGAACGAACTGAGCCAGGCCGCCACGTCCGACCCGTAGCGCCCGGCCAGCGCAACGCCCACCACCAGCCCAACGATCGCGATCAGCTGGCGGATCAGACCCCAGTAGGCGCCAAGCAGGACGAACAGCCCGGCGCCGATCAGGAGGGCGTAGTCGAGACCGTTCATGGCATTCCGAACCCTGTGGCTACGCTCAGGGCAAACTCCGCAGGCATTCCGGCCCAGATGCGCTGTTACCCTGCGCTCCGCCTGCGGCTTCGCTCAGGGTAACAGCGCATGGCTTCCGCACACGACAAGGGCCGCAGTCGCGCCTACCGTCACGCCGCATGCTGAGCCAGTTTACTGCTGCAGTGCCTGGCGGCGCTTCGTCTCGTAGCGGATGAGGCCGGCCACGCTCATCTGGCTCCAGCTCCGGGCCACGATGGCGGCGGGACTATCGGCGGGATAGGGGATCCAGCGGGCCGCGAGGGCGTTCACGTCGGCGTCGCCGTCGGCTAATGCCGCCTCCACCAGTGTGACCAGTTGCTCGAGCTTCTCGTGGGCGCGCTCGAGCTGGAATGCCACGTCGTCGTGCGGCCCGTGATGGGTGACGTAGATCCGCGGAATGTCGAAGCTTTGCAGCATGGCGATCGTGGCCCGGTGCGCCTCAAGATCGTAGGTTGGCACCGGGGTAACCGGCAGGGCCAGATCCCAGCGGTCCATCACCAGGCCGGCAGCATCGCCGATGAACAGGCCGCCACTCTTGCGATCCCAGTAGGAGAGATGATCAGGCGAGTGGCCGGGGGTTGCAATCGCCTCGAGGATCACGTCGCGCCCAAGGTCGAGGTGCAATTGCTCAGCCGGGCGCATGCGCGCCTCGGGGATGGGCTTGATATCGCCGTGCAGCGGCCACGCCTCCTCGCCGACCGCGCGGCGCACGCTCGGGATCAGCTTCGTGGGGTCAACCAGGTGTTTGATCGACGTGCTATGGATGTAGACGTTTGCCCGCGGCAGCGCGGCGGCCAGGTAGCCCGCGCCGCCGGCGTGGTCCATGTGAATGTGGGTGCACAGAATGTGCTCGACCTCCTCGGGGCGGATGCCAAGCCGTTCCAGGCCCGCGAGCGTGTGGGGCACCGTCAGCGAGGTGCCCGTTTCGATCAGCGCAATCGCCTCGCCGCGGACCACGTAGGTCACGCCGACGCCGGGAATGCCAAGCAGGTTGTGGTCGATCGCGGTAATGTGCGCGTCGACGGGGATGATCTCCAACGCTCGTCCTCCTACTCCTGGGGTTTTGGGCCGCTGCGCCCGCCGCGGCGGCGGCGGCGCCGGGTCGGGCCTGGCGGTGCACTGTCACTCTCGTCATCGGTACTCGCGGCCGCCGCCGCGGCAGGTGGGGCGGGCGGGGCGGGTGGGCTCGCATTGGCCACCCTGGCGCCCGAAGAGCGCCGGGAACTGCCCCGCCCACCCGGTGGCTCAACCGGCGGCGCCGGGGGCAACTCCTCCTCGTCCTCGAGGAAGTCGAGCTCGTCGAACTGCTCGTAGCTGTCGATCTCGTCGCGCAGCTTGCGCCGCTCCCCTCGCTCGCGCTCGGGACGGCGCTGCTGGGCAACCGGCGTGATGCCCTCGGCGTTGCGCGTGCGGGCAAGGGTTGCCACCTGGGCCGTCGCAAGCTCGATCTGGTCCAGGTTGTAGATCTCTTGCATCCCGCTGCTCACCAGCTGCACGACCAGCTGCTGTTTGAGCACCAGCTGGCTGACCACCTCGCCGGGGCCGTCGGGTGTCTGGACCCAGGTGCCCTTGCGCGGCAGTTCGGCTCGCATGGCGATGTACTGCTCGTGTTCGTAGGAGAGACAACAGAGCAGCCGACCGCAGACCCCGCTGATCTTGCTGGGGTTGAGCGGCAGGTCCTGATCCTTGGCCATCTTGATGCTGACCCGGGCATAATCTGGCAGGAACGAGGCGCAGCACAACACCCGCCCGCACGGCCCGATCCCGCCCAGCAGCTTGGCCTCATCGCGCGGACCGATCTGGCGCAGCTCGATGCGGCTACGGAAGGTGCGGGCCAGGTCGCGGACCAGCAAGCGAAAATCGACCCGCTTCTCGGCGGTGAAGTAGAAGGTCAGCCGCGAGCCATCGAAGCTGTATTCGGCCTTGACCAGATTCATTGGCAGGCCGTGTTCACGCACCTTCTCGGCGCAGCGGGCGAGCACCTCGTCGTGGCGGCTCTGCAGCAGGCGCAGGCGCTCCAGGTCGGTGGCTTCGGCGCGCCGCACCACCGGCTTCAGTTCGCCGACGATCTCGTCCTCTGGCACCTCGCGGCGCTCGTGGGCCACGCGCGCCAGCTCCAGGCCCCGCACGGTCTCGACGATCACCTGCTCACCAGCGACGAGTTCGAGCTCGCCCGGGTCAAAGTAGTAGATTTTGCCGCTATCTTTGAAGCGAATTCCAACAACGAATGGCATATGGGTGCGAGAGGACGGCTGGCACAGCGCCGCTCTGCCAGCCGCGTGGCAGCATCCGGCTCGTCTGGGATCGTTCGAATAGCGCTATCATACCATCTCCGCGCTATTTGTCCACTCCGGGCTTGTGTAACGTCCTTAGGGCAAGCCCCACCCCACCCCCGAAGGCGAACGTTGTGCAGGCCCCGACCCGCGGCCGGCAGCCCGGCTGTGCTATAATCGCCAAGTAGAGCATTCACGGAGCGGCCCCTGCCATGGAGCGACTTGCGACCCGTGCCAGCCAGTTCGTGCTGGTCGGCGGCATCAGCCAGCAGCAGAGCGATCTGATCACCATCGTGGAGCCGGGGTCGGCTGCCGCCCCTGAGGCGCGTAAGGGCCAGCTCTACCTGGTGGTGGAGGCCGACGCAGATGCGCCCGGCGCCGTGGCGGCCTGCCAGCTTGCGGCCCAGGTCTTTCGCCGCGTCTTCTACGCCGATCAGAGCTTTAGCGCCACCGCGGCGCTGCGGGCAGCGGTTCGCGCGGCCAACAAGGCGCTCTATGAGCAGAACTTCAACCGTGCCGCCCACGAGCGCGCCAACGTGGGGCTCACTGGCGCGGTGCTGCGCGAGGGGGCGCTCTACGTGGCCCAGGTGCAGCCAGCCCAGGCCTATGTGCTCAGCGAGGGCCGGCTGCGCGCCCTGCCGGCCCACCCCTCGTGGAACCCGGCGCACGTCAGCGTGGCGCCCTTTGACCGGGCCGGCGCGCTCGGCGCCAGCCTCTTTGTTGAGCCCGAGCTGTACCGTTGCCCCGTGCGCCCCGGTGAAGCGGCGCTGATCTGCGCCAGTAGCTTCGCGCCCATGCTCGGGCGCGCCGAGGTCGAAACGCTGCTGCGCCACGATCCGCCCACAGCTATGGCGCGCCTGCAAGAACTGGCCGCCGCCGCCGGGCTCAGCGATGTCTATGCCCTGCTGCTGCACGTGACAGCAAGTCGCCCCGGCGTCGCCCCGCGGGCCTCTACTGCCGCCACACGGCCCGCCCGCCCGCCGGGCGGGTGGCTCGCCGGGCTGACGCACCGTACCACCGCCATGCTCGGCGGGCGCCAGCGCCCGCACGATGGGCCGCCGCGCCCCGCCCCCACCGCCGACCCGCTGTACACCCTGCCCGAGCAACCCTCCTTCTCACCGACTCCTGTATCCCGGCCTGGCCCGCTCGACCTGGGTGAGAGCCTCGGCGAGCACTATGAGCGCCAGCGCCGCGAACAGCCCGAGCGCGCCCCGCTCCGCCGTGAAAACCTGCCCCCCTCGGCCTTTCTCGGTGAGCAGAGCTTCCCCAGCGCCACAACGCGCCGCATCGACCTGTCCGACACTGCTGCGGTCAGCCAGGGCCGGCCCTACCAGCCACGCTATACCCATCGCCCCCTGGCCGACATGACCTGGGGCGAGCGCCTGACCCTCCCGTTCCGGCGGCTGCGTCTCGCCACCGAGGAGTGCCCGCGGCGCCGGGGCACGCGCCGCCCGCCGCCGCCGCGCCCGATCCCCCGTGGTCAGGGCCTCTCGTATCGGCGTGCCCGGCCGCCCTTCCCCTGGGCGCTGCTCACCGGCCTCGTGCTCGTTGTGACCGCCCTGGTCTTCTATGGCATGACCCTGTCGCGCCAGAATGACCAGCAACTGGTCATGGAGTATTTCGCCGCCGCCGATGAACGCCTCGATCTCGTGCGCGCTGCCCCCGATGAGCCCGCCGCCGTCGCCGCCCTCGACCTGGCCCGCCAGGCCATCGACCAGCTGCGGGCCAGCCCCACTGTCACCGCGACCAACCCGCCGCTCTGGCTGCGCTACCAGGAGTTGCAGCGCGAGTATGAGCGCGCCCTTGCCGCCGTTCAGCGCCTGACCTTCTTCGAAGAGCCTGTTGTGCTCGCCGAGTTGCCCACCGGGCGCTTTGCCGATGTGGTTGTGCCGCCGCCCCTCGGCAGTATCACCGATACCACGGTGCTCGAAGGCTTGCGCTACCTCTATGTCCTCGATGCCGACCCGCGCTCCGCCCGGCTCTACCGCATTCCCCGCGCTGGCGGCGCTCCCACACCCTACCTCAGCCCCGGCCAGCCCGCAGGCAGCGCCATCGTTGGCCCGCTGCGCGCCGCGGTCTGGCGGATCGACCAGGTGGTGGCGGTGGACCAGGCCCAGAGTGGCTTCGGCTACTACTTCCGCGCCGGTAACACCTGGAACTACTCGAAGCTCGGCGCCAGCGAGATCTGGACCCCGCGCGATCGGATCGATATCGAGGAGTACGGCGGCAACCTGTATGTCTGGGGGGCGCAGCCCAATGAGGTGCTGCGCTACCGCTCGGGAAGCTACGGCGACACCCCCGACTACTGGTTCGACCCGGCCAGTATCGCCGAGCTCGATCTGAGCACGGTCGTCGATATGAGTGTCGATGGCAGCATCTACCTGCTCCGCTCCAACGGTACGGTGCTCGTCTTCAGCCAGGGCCAGCCGGTGGGCGAGATCGTGCCCGAGGCGATCACGCCCCCGATCACCAGTGTGACACGCTTCTTCGTCACCGGCGACTCTCGCGAGAGCGGCTATTTCTTCCTGCTCGACTCGCTCGGCGAGCGCATTGTTCAGATGGAGAAGCTCAGCGGCAGGATCGTCCAGCAGATCAAGGTCCGCCCGGACGGTCCGCTGCGCCTGGCCGAACTGGCGGGCATCGCCGTCGATGCCAGCGAGTCGCGTCCCATCCTCTACCTCGCCAACGCCGGCCAGATCGTGCGCGCCGAGTTGCCCCCGCCGCCCCGCCCCTTCCGCGAGACCGACGGCCAGCCCGCCCCTTCACCGGCCCCCGCGCCATGATCAGGCTCCGCGCGCGCTGGCGCCTCGCCCCACTGCTGCTCATCGCCCTGCTGCTCACCGCCTGTGGCGTCGCGCCGTCCGAGGATGAACTGCTGGGCCGTGGTGGCCCCACACCCCAGGCAGTGGTCGAGAGCTTCCTCACGAGCCTCAATGAGGCGCTCCAGGCTGACCTCACCGATGCCACGGCGCGCCGGGGCTGGGCGGAACGCCTGGCAAGCTACTTCGCGCCGAGCGAACGAGCCGACCAGCGGGTCGTCTTTGCCCAGATGCTCGCCGATTACGCTACCAGCACCGCGCGTCCCGCCTACGGCAGCAGCATCCATACGGAGATTAGCTACAGCGGGATCGAGGTGCTCGCCCGCGACGGCGACCGGGCGACGGTGCGCGTCGTTGATGGCCAGGTCCTGCTTCAGTGGCTCGATGACGAGGGCGAGGTGGTGCGCGAACGGACCGGTGTCCTGAGCACGCTGCTCGATCAGACCGAGGGGCTGCCCGTGGTGCGCGTCGGCGGGAGCTGGTTCATGACTGAGGGCTGAGCGCGTGCATGGTCGCGCGCAGTGCCGGGTAGAGCTCGCGGTAGCTGGCGTAGAGCGCATCGTAATGCCGGGTGCGCCCGGTATCGGGTTCGGTGAGGCCGGCCACCCGGACGCCCCGCTCGACCGCCTCCGCCACATCGGTGAAGCTGCCAGCCCCCACGCCTGCCAGCAGCGCCGCGCCATAGGCCGGTCCCTCCTCGGCCACCAGGTGCTGCACCGCCGTCCCGTACACATCAGCCTGCAACTGGCGCCACAATGGGCTGCGCCCTCCACCACCGGTGACGCGGATCTCGTTGATCGGCACGCCCAGGCCGCGCATCAACTCCAACCCGTCGCGCAGGGCAAAGACCACGCCCTCCATCACGGCGCGCGCCAGGTGCCCCAGGCCGTGACGGCTGGTAAGCCCGACCCAGGCGCCGCGGGCCAGCGGATCGAGGTGCGGCGTGCGCTCGCCCGTCAGGTACGGCGCAAAGAGCAGTCCCTCGGCGCCGGGAGGCACGGCGGCGGCCAGCGCGACCAGCCGTTCGTAGTCCAGTTCCGGCGCAATCGCCTGCAGGCTGTCGCGCAGCCACTGGAAGGCGCCGCCCGCGCTGAGGATGACCGCCATCAGGTGGTAGGCGCCCGGTACGGCGTGGCAGAAGCCGTGGAGCCGGCCCTGCGGGTCGAGGGCCGGGGTGTCGCTGTGGGCAAAGAGCACGCCCGAGGTGCCGATCGAACTGCTCACCACCCCGGCGCGTACCACGCCCGTGCCTACCGCCGCAGCCGCATTGTCGCCGCCGCCGGCCACCACTGGCAGCCCGGCGGGCAGGCCAAGCTCGCTGGCCACCGCCGGGCGGAGCCCACCTGTCACCGCAGGTCCCTCGTAGACCCGCGGCAGCCAGGCCCGCGGGATGGCCAGGGCGTCGAGCAACTCCTGGCTGTAGTCGCGGCTGCGCAGGTCGAGCAGGAGGGTGCCGGCGGCGTCGGAGGCGTCGGTGGCCGCCTCGCCAGTGAGTTGGAGCCGGATGTAGTCCTTCGGCAGCAGTACGCGCGTGATCCGCGCGTAGTGTTCGGGCTCGGCGCTGCGCAGCCAGAGGATCTTGGGCGCCTGGAAGCCGGTCAGCGCGGGGTTGCCGGTGATCGCAACCAGCCGTTCCGCGCCGACCCGGCTGGTGATCGCGGCGCAGGCCTCAGCGGTGCGCTGGTCGTTCCAGAGGATCGCCGGGCGGATCACCTGGTCGGCCGCGTCGAGAAACGTAGCGCCGTGCATCTGCCCGGTCAGGCCGAGGGCCACCATCTCGGCGCCACTCACGCCGCTGCGGGTCAGCGCGGCTCGCAGCGCCTCGCGCGCGCCCCGCCACCAGTCAGCCGGATCCTGCTCGCTCCAGAGTGGGCGCGGCTGGCTCAGCGGGTACGCCGCGGTCGCCGTGGCGCGCACCTGGCCCGTCGTGTCGGCGACCAGCGCCCGGGCGCCCGAGGTGCCGATATCCAGGCCGAGCAGGTAGCTCATCGCACCCCCAGCAACAGCTCGATCGTCAGCTGATCGAGTTGCTCGTAGGCCAGACCGCGGGCGCCCAGGGCGGCCCGGTCGAAGGACCGCGTTTTGAGCGCCTCGGCGGCCGCGCGACTGTAGCTCGGCGAGGCCTGCTCCCCATGCTTGATCTCGGCCAGCAGCGCCTGGATCTCCGGGTCGGCGTTCCACTGGCGCGCCTTCTCCTTCAGCATCAGATAGGTGCGCATACAGCCGCGCGCAAAGGCTTTGACCCCCGCGAAATCTTCAGTGCGGTAGGCGTGGGCGTCGAAGTGGCGCGGGCCGCTGTAACCCACGTCCTCCAGGAACTTCACCAGGAAAAAGCTGGCCTTCAGGTTTGCCGCGCCGAAGCGGAAGTCCTGGTCGTAGCGCCCGATCACCTGGTCGTTCAGGTCGATGTGGAAGAGCTTACCCGCCTCCCAGGCCTGGGCCACACCATGCAGGAAGTTGAGCCCGGCCATCGTCTCGTGGGCCACCTCGGGGTTGACCCCGACCATCTCGGGGTGGTCGAGGGTGGCGATGAAGGCCAGGGCGTGGCCGACCGTGGCCAGGTAGATGTCGCCCCGTGGCTCGTTCGGCTTGGGCTCCAGCGCAAAACGCAGCCGGTAGCCCTGGTCCTTGACATAGGCGCACAGGAAGTTGAGCGCCTCGCGGTAGCGCTTCAAGGCCTCGAGCGGATCTTTGCTCGCGTCGCTCTCGACCCCCTCGCGCCCGCCCCAGAAGACATAGATCTCGGCCCCGCACTCCACCCCGAGATCGATCGCGCGCATCGTCTTCTGCAGCGCATAGGCGCGCACCTGCGGGTCGTTGCTGGTAAACGCACCGTCCTTGAATGCAGGGTCGCTGAACAGATTGGTTGTCGCCATCGGAACCACCAGCCCGGTCGCACGCAACGCGGCGGTGAAGTCGCGCACGATACGCTCGCGCTCGGCGCTGGTGGCATCAATCGGCACAAGGTCGTTATCGTGGAAATTGACGCCCCAGGCGCCCACCTCGGCCAGCAACTCCACCAGGGCGACCGGGTCGCGCACAGGGCGCACCGGGTCACCAAAGGGATCGCGCCCGGGGTTGCCGACCGTCCAGAGCCCGAAGCTGAAGCGATCCGCCGGGGTCGGGGTGTAGGCCATCGCTCACCTCCTCGTTGCTAGCACTCCGCGCTTACTGCTGGCGCCGCACGAAGTAGCTCGTCGCCTCGTCGGCGTAGCGGAGCTCCCACGCAGCGGGCCGGGCCCGGGCCCACGCAACCAGCGGTTCCTGCTCGACATTGCTCAGCAGCAGCCCATCCACCCCGTAGCGCGCCAGCAGTTCGGCGACCTCGCGGCCGCTGCTAAGCGCCTGGTAGTCGTGCCACTGCTCAAGCGGGTAGAGCTCAATCCGCGGGTCGGCCCACACCGGCTGCTCCGGCGCCGCCCAGATCAGGTAGCTGCCGTAGCTCATGGCGTGGAACAGGCGTGCTGGCCGCTCGCCATCCGCGCGCAGCGCCTCCACTGCCGCAACCGGTGTGCCCGGGTCCACCAGGTTGCCCAGCTGCGGTGGCAGGCCCAGCACCGGCTTGACCCATGGTAATGCAAGCAGCAGCATGAGCGCAATCACGCCGACCAGGGCCGCGTTGAGCCCGGGCAGCCCCTGATAGCCACGGCGGGTCGTGCCCGCTGCGGGGCGCCAGGTTGCCAGCTGGACCACCAGCAGCGGGGTGGCAACCGCCGTGAACCAGATGTTGTTCCGCACCGCGCCAAGCGCCAGCCAGAGAAAGGCTCCGGCCACGAGCATATCGACCAGGTCAGGCGGACGCCGGGCGTAGGCCAGGATGGCGATCCCGGTCATCAGGAAGAGGAAGAAGATCGCCCCGCCGGGGTCGTGGATCGTCGGCGGGGCCCACTCGGTGACCAGCCGGGTGACCTGCGAACTGCCCAGCAGGTTGCGCACATAGCCAAGGACCTGCAGGCCACCCGGGTTGAGCAGCCAGCTCAGCCCGGTCACGGCGCCGGCGACGGCCAGGTGCCAGAGGGGCGGGCGCGCGGGGCGCGCCGGTCGCGTCAGCACGTCTTCAGCGCGACCCACGGGCCGGCTGGCCCAGGCGCGCGCCTCGGCCCGCTCCGCGGCCATGCGTTGCAGCGCCTCGGCCACGAAGACCAGGGCGATCAGCGCGCCGCCGAGTACGAACGAGCCGTGCAGGTTCACCCAGAGCATGCCAAGGACGGGCAAGAGCAGCAACGGCCGGTAGAAGCGCGCCGGCGCGTCGGCGTTGGCGCGGATCGCCCGCAGGCGCCAGGCCGTGAGCACATACAGCGTGGCGATAAACAGCGGCAGCGCATAGGTCTGCGGGCGCACGATCCAGTTGTCGAACGAAGCCGGCATGGTGGCGACCAGCAAGAAGCCTGCGCTGAGCCGCACCGTGCTGCTGCGCCGCACACAGAGCCGCAGCAACAGCCCGTAGGCCAGAGCCAGCACCAGCGCCTGCACCACGATGATCAGCGGCACCCCGCCGAGGCGATGCAGGCCGTAGAGCCACACCTGGGCCAGCCAGCTCTGATTGTAGAACGGCTCACCGGCGCGGGTGTAGGAGAAGCTATCGGTTGTCGGGATCTGCCCCTGCTCGACGATCAGCCGCCCGGTGGCCATATGCCACCAGAAGTCGTGGGGCGGAATGGGCGTCAGCAGCGCCCGTAGCGCGATAAAGGCCACCGCCGCAAACAGCCACACCTGGTCGAGGCTCAGCCCCGCCAGAGCAGACCGGTTTTCATGCGTCGCAGCAAGTTTCATGCGCCCCCCGTCATACGTCGTTCAGTGGGTATCGCCCCGGTCCCCACCGTAGGGCCGAAGCATTCGCCCCACAGGCTGCCCGTCCAACCCACCACGCCCCGGGCGAATGCTTCGGCCTTATACCAATTACGATTGAAGATGCCGCATGCTTGGCCTTCCGCGCCCAGCGAGGAATCTGAGCGGGTCGCGCAAGACCCCTCGCTCTGCTCGGGGTGACAATGCCGGATGTTCACAGGTAATTGGTAGAAGACCTGGTGAGCTTCGGCGCGATCGGCCTGCTGCAGGGAATCGACAAGTTCGACCCGGCCACGAGCGGCAAGCTCTCGACCTACGTGACCTGGTGGATCCGCCAGGCGATCGGGCGGGGCATCGCCGAAGAGAGCCGGGTGATCGATCTGCCGGTCCACGTCCACGAGCGCCTCAGCCAGTACCACAAGGCCCGCAGCCGCCTGGCCCAGCAGATCAGCCGCGAGCCGTCAACTGAGGAGGTTGCAGCCGCCCTGGGCTGGCGCACCCGGCAGGTGACCCAGCTCGAGGCCGTCACGCAGGAGACGCTGTCGCTCAACGCCAAGGTGCGCGAGACTAACGACCGCACCGAGCTGGGCGACATGGTGCCCGACACCCGCTTCGACCCCGAGGCGTCGGCCCTCGACACCACGCTGCGCCACGACCTCAGCGGGGCGATGCTTCGTCTGCTCACTGAGCGGGAGCAGCGCTTTCTGCGGGCCTACTTCGGCTTCGACACGGGGCAGAAGGCGACGCTCGAGGCGGTCGGGGCCAGCGAGGGCCTGATACCAATTACGATTGAAGATGCCGCATGCTTGTCATTCCGAGCGCAGCGAGGAATCTGAGCGGGTCGCGCAAGACCCCTCGCTCTG
>DAOUBZ010000143.1:0-3029 GCA_034432515.1 Chloroflexaceae bacterium
TCGCCTCGATCCGCCTCCTCGGCCGCCGTCTCACCAAAGCCTCGTGAACGCGGACACCCTTACCGTTGGAATATTGGAGAGCTTCTAAGAATGACAATACGTGGCTGGTGCGTAATAAGGATTCGTTTACCTGCCCGGGCACAGCACAGCAGCCCACGCGACATACGCATGGGCTGCTGCCGATCCGACTGGAGTTGGATGCGGAGGTTGGCGTTGTGCACCGGGGGCCGGTGGCACCCGAAGACTATTGCGGTGCCACGTAGGCGTGCGGAGGCACCCCGGATGGGGCACGCTCTGCGCTCTGGCTGCGCATCTGGCGGAACCACGAGTGAGCGTAGAGCCCGCCAAGGGCGACCAGTTCGGCGTGGGTGCCGGACTCGATGATCTGGCCCTGGTCCATCACGTGAATGATGTCAGCGCGCATCGCAGTGGTGAAGCGATGGGTAATGATCAAGGCAGTGCGCCCCGCCACCAGGCTGCGGAAGCGGTCGAGCCACTCGGCCTCGGCCCACGAGTCCATGGCGCTGGTGGGCTCATCGAGTACCAGGATGGGCGAGCGGCGCAGGAAGGCGCGGGCGAGGGCCACCCGCTGCCATTCGCCGCCGCTGAGCTCGGCACCATCGGCGAACCATTTGCCGAGCATGGTCGCGTAGCCGTCGGGGAGCCGTGCGATCACCTCGTGGGCTCCGGCGCCACGGGCCGCGGCCTCGATGTCGGCCGGGGTGGGCGCGGTGGCCAGGTTGCCTATGGCAATATTCTCGGCCGCGGTCGCCTGGTAGGGGATCGGCTGCTGGAAGAGCACCGTGATCAGACTCCGCAGTTCGTCGACGCGGAATGCGCGGATGTCGACCCCGTCGAGCTCGACGGCGCCGCCCTCGGGGTCATAGAAGCGGCAGATCAGCTTGACCAGGGTGCTCTTGCCGGCGCCGTTAGCGCCAACGATCGCGACCAGTTTTCCGGCTGGCAACTCGAGGTTGAAGTTCTGCAGCGCATACCGCTCGCTGCCCGGGTAGCGGAAGGTCACATCGCGCAGGCGCAGCCCACGCTGCGGCATGGCCGGCGGTGTGAGCGGCGCCGCCGGGTCGGCCACGCTGGGGCGCAAGTCGAGAAAGGCAAACAGGTTGCTGAGGAACAGGCTGCTGGCATAGATCTGGCCCAGGCTGCTCAGCATCGTCCGCACCAGCACCTGGCCGCGGTCGAAGGCCTGGTAGAAGAGCGCCAGGTCCCCGAGGCTGAAGGCACCTTGCACGGCGCGCCAGATCATCCAGGCCACCGCGAGCAGACCCACGCCGGTGGCGGCCAGGCCGCTGATCCCCTGGGCCAGGCTCTGGCGGGCCAGCAGCGTGCGCCGCTGGGCCAGCAAGCGATTCCGCAGGGCCTGGTAGAGCCGGCTGAATTGCGGGCCCAGCCCGAAGAGGCGCAACTCGGCGGCGGTCGTCCCGTCGGTCTGCAGCCAGTCGTAGTAGTAGGCCCGGCGCCGATCGGCGGTGCTCGCGGCCCACCAGGCATGATAGCGCTGATTGGAGCGAAAGACGACATAGAAGGCGGGCACCACGCTCACGACCAGGGCCAGCGGCACCCAGAGGCCGTAGGGCAGCAGGACGAGCAGCATGCCCGCCATGGTCACCGCGCTCTGCGCCAGGCCGCCCAGGCTCTCGAGCAGTTGCACGGGACGGTTTCCTGCCTCGTCGCGCGCCCGGTGGAGCTGGTCGTAGTACTCGGCCGACTCGTAGAAGGCATAGTCGACCGCTGCCGACTGGCGGTGAACCAGGCCGCTAACGTAGTTCTGCACCCGTTCGCCCTGGATCTCGCGTACCCAGGCGAGCAGGCCCTGGCTGGCACTGCTGGCGAGCATGACGAGGCCCATGAGCGTTGCCGGCACCAGGACCTGCGCAAGGCTCGTCGCATCGCCGTGGCCCGCCACGACCGCGGCCACCCCGTCGACCAGCGGGCGGGTCAGGCTCACGGTGGCGATGGGGAGCAGGCCCTGCACAAGCAGCAGCGCGACCCAGGCGACCGTCCAGCCGGGAGCGGCGGCACGCACCAGGCCCAGGGCTCGCGGCAGATTGGCGGCCAGGCCGCGCAGGTCTGCGGTGGCGCTGCTCAGCTTCATTGGCCCCCCCGATCGGACACGGCCAGCCCACTAGCGTGCGCAGTTATGCGTGCGGCGAGGGTGGGCAGCCCTGCGAGTGAGCGACGCCGGCGTAGACAAAAGGCCGGTACGGTGCGGGCCACCTGAATGCACTGGGCAAAGAAGCGCGAGGTGGCGCTACCGCCTCAAGCACATACGGCAGCGCCTCTTCGTCGTTATGAGCCGGGATCACGATGGTCGTATGAATAGCCACCACGCCGGCCGCATGCTCGCGATCGCTATCAGCAGGGCGGCGGAACAGCAAGATCTCAGGGCCGTCGGCCAGCCCGGGCTCCGTCTCCTGGCCGGCAGAAAGGGGCGTGTCGGCCACTTTCCCGTGTCCAGCGCGGGCCTGGTCTGCGTCGCGGTCTGCGGTGGTGGTGCGTTGCTCGCGCGGTAGTCGCTGGATCACGATGGCTCTCCCGTTCTGGTTTCCGCCGCCACGCCTGGTCGGGACAGGGCGGGGGCCGGCAACGTAGTGTGCAGTTGTCGATCGACGGTCCGGGCGGCCGGAGACGCTCCGTGTCCCGGGTGGGCACCTGGTGTGCCGGTTGGGTGAGCGGACTCCGGGGGCGGGGGATGTCTGCTGGCTGGCGCCCGCGGAGTTCTGGGCAGTGAGTCCTGGCAACGCCTCTGCTGGTGGGCACGAAGACGGGGCCTGGACCGCCGTCCACGGTGCCCGGCGCGTCATTGCAGTCCATGGCGTTCGCTGTTTGTGGCTGCAGTATAGGGGGTGCGGGCGAGGTCAGTTTCGATCCAGATGAGAATACGGGGGCGGGTCGTAGTGAGTGTTTGTTCACATAGGGAAAAGGGTGGCGCCCCCGGCCGTGTTGCCAGGCGCAGGGGCGCGCAGGCTGGCGGGGCGCGTCGCCCCCGGCGCCGGGGGGCGCAGCGGGGG
>DAOUBZ010000144.1:0-10147 GCA_034432515.1 Chloroflexaceae bacterium
ACCTCATTGGGCGGCGTAGCCGCCCCACCTCCCACCGCGGGAGGCGGGTATTGCATCAACCTGGAATTGACGTACCGCATTATACATGATACACTCCAAATACTCAACGATTGAGTAATAGAGTAATAATACTCCGGGGATCGTCGCCATGCCGATGGTGCGTCAGCCGCTCAGCGTCGAGCACGCCTTACTTGGCCTTGTTCGTGAACGACCAATGCACGGCTACGAGATCCATCAGCGCCTGCATGCCGGGCAGGGTCTGGGCCTGGTCTGGCCCGTTAAGCAGGGGCTGCTCTATGCCATGCTCAACCGCCTCGAACAAGAGGGATTGCTCACGGCTACGCTCGAGGCGCAAGGTGCGCGACCACCACGCAAGCTCTGGCAGCTCACCGCCGATGGAGCACAGATCCTGGCCGAGTGGTTGCAGCAACCGGTCGCACACGGGCGTGACTTTCGTGTGGAGTTTCTGGCCAAGCTCTATTTTGTACGGCAAGATGGCCCCCTGGCCGTGCACGCGCTGATTGAGGCCCAGCGCGCCGCAACGACGAGCCTGGTCGCGACGCTCAAGGCCAGTGCGGCCGTGCTGGAGCGCGAGCGCAGCTACGAGTGGCTGGTCCTGCGCTATCGCATCGGGCAGTTGGAGGCGGTGCTGGACTGGCTTGACGAGTGTGTTTGCCAGTGAGGAGTGACGCCGTGCTCCACCCGCGACCGCTGCTGTTGCTCCTGGTACTTGCGTTCCTGTCCGCCTGTGGTGGGGGAACGCCCACGGCCCCTGCCACTCCCGCGTCGACTGAGGCTCTCACGGGCGCGTTGACCGTCTTCGCCGCGACGTCGCTGACCGATGCCTTCAGCGCAATTGGCACGGCCTTTGAAGCCAGGCATCAAGGGGTACGGATCAATTTTAACTTCGCCAATGGCCAGCAACTGGGCACGCAGATCAACGAAGGCGCGCCGGCCGATGTCTTCGCCACCGCCCTGCAGGACCATATGGATCTCGCCATCAACGGTGGCCGGGTCGACGCGCCAATGGTCCAGATCTTCGCGAAGAATCGCATCGTTGTGGTAACCCCGGCGGATAATCCCGGCAATGTGACCACCCTGCTCGATCTCGCCCGCCCCGGTCTACGCCTGGTGTTGGCCGACCAGACTGCGGCCGCCGGGCAGTACGCGCTGGACTTTCTCGACAAGGCCTCGGCGCGGCCCGAGTATGGCGCCGATTATCGTGAGCGCGTGCTGGCCAATGTGCGTTCCTATGAGGATAGCGTGCGCGCGACCTTCACCAAGGTGTTGCTTGGTGAGGCGGATGCCGGGATTGTCTTCAGCACCGATCCTGCCAGTGATCGCGAGCGCGTGCTGGTGCTTGAAATCCCGGATGAGCTCAATACGATCGCCGCATACCCCATCGCACCCCTCAACGATGCCGCGAACCCGGCGCTCGCGCAGGCCTTCGTCGCTTTCGTGCTCGCACCCCGTGGCCAGGAGATCCTGGGCAGCTACGGCTTCCAGCGGGTGAACTGAGCCATGGAGTCCTCGCTGCCACAGGTTGCCCGACCTCTACCGCGCCGTCGCACGGTCCACCATACCCTGCCGCTCTGGCTCCTTGCGGCGCCCCTCCTGGTACTGATCGCTGCGCCGATCCTTGCTCTGGTCGCGCGCGTGGATTTTAGCCTGTTCCTGGCCAATCTGACCAGCAACGTCGTCATACGGGCGATCAGCTTGAGCCTGGTCACCTCGTTGATCGCCACGCTGCTTGCCCTGTGCTTCGGCCTGCCGCTTGCCTATCTGCTCGCCCGGCGGCAGTTCCGCGGCAAGATGATCGTCGATACGCTGATCGATCTGCCGATGATCCTGCCGCCCGCGGTGGCCGGGATCGCCCTCCTGATCGCCTTCGGACGGCGTGGCCTGATCGGCGCGCACCTGGCCGAATTCGGTATCACGCTCGCCTTCACGCAGGTGGCAGTGATCATGGCGCAGACCTTCGTTGCCGCCCCCTACTTTGTGAAGGCAGCGACGGCGGCTTTTCTTGGCGTCGAGCGTGAATTGGAGCAGTCCGCCGCCCTCGACGGCGCCAGCCCGCTGCAGGTCTTCTTTGCCATCACGATTCCACTGAGCTGGCCGGTGCTTTCGAGCGGCCTGGTGATGACCTGGGCGCGCGCCCTGGGGGAGTTCGGGGCGACGATCATCTTCGCGGGTAACCTGGCCGGGCGCACCCAGACCATGCCACTGGCGATCTACCTTGGGTTCGAGCGTGATATCCAGCTGGCGATCGTGCTCGCGCTGGTGCTCCTCGGTGTAGCCTTCCTGGTCCTGCTGATCGTGAAGGGCTGGCTTCGACAACGGGTCGGAGCTCTCTGATCACGGGGGTGTGTGATGCGACTGAGTGCACGCAATCAGTTCCCGGGAACCGTGGTGCAGGTCACCGATGGCGCGGTGATGGCCGAGGTGGTTGTGCGGCTCGATAGCGGCGAAGAGATCGTCTCACTTCCCTCCTCCACCCGGTAGGCGCGTTTCGCCAGACCGATCGCGAGCTGGTGGGCCAGTTCAACGGCTTCGTCCTCGGCCAACAGGCCCTGCACTACCTGCCCGGCCAGCCAGTCGCAGCTGACCCGCCGCCACACATCGTGGCGCGCCGGGATTGAGGCGAAGGCCCGGGTGTCGTCATTGAAGCCGGCCGTATTGTAGAACCCCGCCGTCTCGACCACCTGGTCGAAGTAGCGGCGCATGCCGTTTACGCTGTCGTAGAACCACCAGGGCGGCCCGATCAGCACGGCTGGGTAGTAGCCCGCCAGCGGCGCCAACTCGCGACTGTAGCTGCTCTCGTCCAGGGTGAACAGGATGATCCGGAAGCGCGGATCGGCCCCATAGGCGTTCAGCAGCGGGCGCAGGTTGCGCGTCCACTCGGTGCGTAGCGGAATGTCGGCGCCCCGGTCGGGGCCGAAGCGCTCATAGAGCGCCTGGTGGTGATTGCGCAGGCTGCCGGCGTGAAGCTGCATGACCAGCCCGTCCTCGCAGCTCATGCGCGCGAATTCGATCAGCATGTGGGCAGTGAAGCGGGCGCTGTCAGCGGCACTCGCTGCACCGCCAAACGCGCGGGCGAAAATCGCCTCGGCCTCGCGCTGGCTCAGGCGCGCGCTGTAGGGGCTCACGACCCCATGGTCGGTTGCCAGGGCGCCCAGCGCCTTGAAGGCCGCCCGTCGCTGCTCGAGCGCCACCAGGTAGCTGCGGTAGTCCACCACTTCCACACCGGCGACGGCGCTCAGGCGCGCGATCTGGCCCGGCCAGTCAGGCGCGTCGAGGGCCAGCAGCGCGTCGGGGCGGAAGGTCGGCCGAACCCTGGTGAGCCCGGCGGCGTGGAGCGCACGGTGCGCAGCGAGCGTGTCGGTGGCCGCATCGGTGGTGGCGAGCAGTTCGATCTGGAAACGCTCGAACAGGGCCCGCGGTGTGAAGGCCGGGTCGGCGAGCCGGGCCTCCAGGTGGTCGTAGATCCGCCCGGCACTCTCGGCGGTCAGGCGCTCGGTGACGCCGAACAGGTCGACCAGTTCAGCCTGGAGCCAGAGCCCGGTCGGCGTTCCGCGGAAGCAGTGGAAGTGTTCAGCGAAGCGTTGCCAGATCCGGCGGTGATCGGTCTCGACCGGCACGCCGGCGCCGGCCGGGTGCTGGTCGGAGCCACTGGTGAGCAGGCCGAGTTGCTCAAGATTCAGGCCCTGACTGACCAGCATACGCAGAACGTAGTGGTCGGGCATAATGAACAGCTCGGCTGGTGTGCCCAGCCGAGCGCCCGGGTCTGCCAGCAGTTGGGCTGGAACATGGCCATGCGGACAGAACAGCGGCAGCTGGCGCACCTGACCGTACAGCTCGCGCGCCACCGCCCGGCGGCTGGGCTCGCTGTCGAAGCAGCGGTCAGGCGAGAGCGACCAGGGAAGAGGTGCCACAGCGCGTCCCCAGCTGGCTGACCGCTCGTTGGGCCGAAACATCAACTGCGCTGATGCTCTGGCCGCACATTGCTACGCTACCCGCGTACCGCAGTTGGGGCAGAACATCGCCGTGCCCGGCATCTGGAAGCCGCAGACGGTGCACTGCTTCAGCGCGGGGGCGGACTGCGGCGGCGGGTAGTCGATCGGCACCGACTGGGCCGGTGGCGCCGGCGGGGGCGCCGGCGGCTCGACGTAGACCTCCGCCTGGGCCTGCTTCAGCTCCTCCTCCTTCATCACCAGGGTCGTGCGCAGCTGATCCACTGCGTTGGCCAGTTCGGCGATCGTCGCCGACTGGATCTGGCCGGCCCGCTGGAGCTCGTAGGCCCGCTGGCCCAACTCGCTCAGCTTCGCGTCGATCTGGCGGCGCGCGTCGTTCACCTCACCCTGCAGGCGGGTCGTCCGCTGAAACTTCTCGGCCTCAAATTTAGCCCGATCCACACTCTGCGAGATCGTCTTGCTGATCTGATCTATCAAGCCCATCGCGACGCCTCCTTGGACGTTCTGAGCTCCCGCGCATCCGCGCCGGTCCGCGGATTAGACGCACCGGCATCCGCCAGGGATGCAGCTACGACCATTGTAGCACGCGGAGTATCCGGGGCTGGCGGGCATCCACAGGGCCGTAGCACGGTCCTTGGGGCAAGCACCACACCCCACAGCGGGAGGCGGACGTTACAACAACCCGGTTCCGCGGCCGCGCGAGTCCCACAACGAAAAAGCAAGGAAGTACTATGGACGCCATCGAAATGGCTTCGTACCATGCCAGTGGCAGGTGCGCCACCGCACTACGCCCCATCCCGAAAGGACCTGCCGTGATCGAACCACTTCGTTCGGACCTGCCGCTTTCCGAGGCTTCGAGCCAGTTGCTCTTGCTGCTCGAGCGCCACTGCGCCGCCTTCCCGCGGCTGCGCGAAGAGCTTGCCAGTCATCGCGCCTTGACCCACGCGCTGGCCAAACAACAACTCCGCAGCGCCCAGGCGCTCCGGGCCTGGCGCGCCGCCATCGCGCGGCGCTGGGCATGCGAGATTGCTGCCCAGCGGCTCTACGACCAGGCCCAGCAGCAGTTTCACCACCACTATCGCGACGACCCGGCCTATGCCCAGCTGATCGCGCCCGGCCATCCCGGTGCCGCCAGCACCGCGGCTGATCTGCTGCACGAGCTGCGCCGGATCGCGGCGGCGCTCGAACTCCTGACGCCGCGCCCACCCTTCGCCGCAGAGTTGCTGGCCGATCTGCACGCCAGCGCCACCGACCTCGAGGCCGCGATCGACCACACCCGGCGCTGTGAAGCCGAGCGCCGCAGCCTGCTCAGCGAGGAGCGGGTTGCCGCCAAGCTCTTTGCGCAGGCCTGCGAGCGTAGCCGCCGGCTACTCAGCCACTACCTCGGCGACCAGGCCACCGACCTGCCCCCGGCCTGATCGTGCCGCCGACTACACTGCTGGAGCGAGCAGCGCAAGCTGGGTGCGCAGCGCCGCGATGCGCGCCGAGTTGCCCCGTTCCTCACCAAGCGTGGCCAGCTGGTGCTGCTTCTGGGCCAGTTCGGCGCAGGCCTCATAGAAGCGCCGCGCCGTCTTGCCGCGCATGCGCGCCCGCAACTGGCCGCGGATCGAGGTGGCCGTCTGGTACTGCTCTGCGCTGATCGTGCCCCGCTCTACTTCTTCGCGCAGGTAGATGCGCATCCAGCGCCGCTCGCGGAAGATCTCGCCGACCACCAACACGAACACTATCGCCCAGCCGATCCAGTCGACCAGCAGCGTTGCGGCGAGCCCGGCCAGCCCGAGGCTGCTGGCGAGCAGCATCGCCATGGCGTTGTGCAACGCGTGGAGGAAGACGGCGATCATCCAGCCGAGGAGCGGCGCAATGAGCTTGATTGCCAGGCCGCGTCGCAGGCGAGCCACCGCCAGCCCGATGCCGATAAAGGCCGTGTAGACGGCATGACCCCAGCCGCCGAGGATGACCCGCAGCACGAAGAGCGCGGCCATACCCGCGTACCCGTCCTGGCCATAGCCGGCGAAGTACAGGTAGAGCACGTTCTCGGTGGCGGCGAAGCCCAGCGCGGTGATCGCGGCGTAGACCATGCCGTCGAGCGGCGAGTCGAACTCGTGCGGGAAGGCCAGAAAAATGATCGCCACCGCCAGGCCCTTGAGTGTCTCCTCGACCAGCGGCGCCACCAGCGTGGTGCCGCTCAGTTCGGCCAGGTCCGCGCTGCCGGTAAGGCCCGCGATCCCCAGCTGCAACACCGAGCTCCAGATGATCGCGCCGAGCGTGGCAACGATCGCGCCCCAGGCGAAGGCGCCGAGCAGCAGTGGCGCAGGCTCCTTCTCGAAGCGGTCGAGCCAGTAGACGATGGCAGCGTAGAACAGGGCCGGCACAAAGCTCAGCAGGACCGCGATCAGAAAAGGCATCATCGGCGTATCCTGGCGCCTCTACGGCACAGCTCAAAGCACCCCCTTGGTACTGGGCACCACCCCGGCGAGGCGCGGGTCGTGCCGGCTGGCCCCATCGAGGGCGCGGCCAAGCGCCTTGAAGAGCGCTTCGATCTTGTGGTGATCGTTGCGGCCATAGAGCACCTGGGCGTGCAGGTTCAGGCGCCCGTGGATGGCGATGCTCTCCAGCAGGTGGAAGACCAGGTCGGTGGCGAGCTGGCCGACCCGCGGGGTGACGAACTCGGCCTGGACCACGCAGTAGGGCCGCCCACCCAGGTCGACTGCCACCAGGGCCAGGGCCTCGTCCATGGGCACGAAGCTGTGGGCGGTGCGCACGATGCCCCGTCGTTCGCCGAGCGCCGTGTCGAGCGCGCGCCCAAGGCAGATGCAGGTGTCTTCAGCGGTGTGATGCTCGTCGATGTGCAGGTCGCCCCGGGCGCTCACGCTCAGGTCGAAGAGGCCGTGCTTCGCCCAGAGCGTGAGCATATGGTCGAGGAAGCCCACCCCGGTGCGCACGTCGGCCTGGCCACTGCCATCGAGGTTCAGGCTCAGGCTGATCTCCGTCTCCCCTGTGGTTCGCTCAATGCTGGCAGTGCGCGGCTGGTCACTCATCACTCATCACTCGTCACTGGCATTACTCTGCCTCGCGATGGAGGCTCCGCTCGCTGCTGAAACCATCGGGGTAGCGGCGGCGCAGCTTCGCAATGTTCTCGCCCATCACGTCGCCCAGCTGCAGACCGAGCGCGTCGCAGGCCAGGGCGGCGTACCAGAGCACGTCGCCGAGCTCCTTGCGCAACGCGGCCTCGTCGAGCGGGTGGCCGTGGAAGAGGTGCTTCTTCAGCGTATCGCCGAACTCACCGGCCTCGCCGGTGAGCCCCAGCGCCGCGTTCAGCAGCCGCTCGCGCGCTTCGCGACCGGGGGCCTCGGTGCGCAGGGCCAGCCGCTGGTACTCGTTGGCATCCACGGATTACGCTCCGATCAACTGCAGCAGTTCGTCGAACACGGCGCCATTGGTGCCGATGCCCTCGCCGTGCTCGATCGACGGCGTGCCCCGCCAGTCGGTGTAGGTGCCGCCGGCCTCCGTCAGGATGGGCAGCAGCGCCGCCGCGTCCCAGACATTCATCACCGGGTCGAGGGCCGCCTCGGCGCGCCCGGTGGCCACCAGCACGTAGCCGTAGCAGTCGCCCCAGGTGCGGAACAGCCCCGTGGCCGCCAGGATGCGCTGGAAGGCCTCGCCCTTGCCGTAGGCCTCGTAGCCATGGGCCACCGTGCCCACTACCAGGCTCTCACGCAGCGTGCTGACCGTCGAGACGCGGCAGGGGCGCTTGTTCCAGGTGCAGCCAAGCCCCCGTGCGGCGGCGACCGTCTCGCCCAGGGCCGGGACGTGCACCACACCTGCCACCGGCTCGCCCTCGCGCAGCACGCCGACCATTACGCCATAGAGCGGCACCCCGCGGATGAACGACCGGGTGCCGTCAATCGGGTCGAGCACCCAGCGGTAGGTGGCGTCGGGGGGGCCGCTGAGGCCCTCCTCCTCGCCGAGCACGGCGTGCCCGGGGTAGCGCCCGCGGATGGCCTCGCGCAGATAGGCCTCGGCCTCGCGGTCGGCCACGGTCACTGGCGATTCGTCAGCCTTATGGTCGATCACCAGGTCGCGCTGGAAGTGGCGCAGCGTGATCTTGCCGGCGTGGACGGCGATCTGGTTGGCGAAGTCGAGCAATTCGCGGAGTTCCGTAGGCATCAAATGTGCTCCTCCAGGCTGGCGCCTGCTCCGTCGTCCCCGCGCGCGGTGTGACACCCTGAACATGATGTGCGGCGCTCCTGGTGCGGACGCAGCGCGCTGCGCCCGAACGTTCCCAGCATTGGAGTGTCACGCCACTCGTTAGTGTACCACTACCCCGCGGCCAGCGCGTGCAGTGCCTGAAGCAGCGCGGTGCTCTGCTCCGGGGTGCCGGCGCTGATACGGATGTAGTCGCGCAGCAGCGGCGTGCTATAGTAGCGCACCAGCACGCCCTGGCGCTCCAGAGCCAGCTTCAACTCGCGAGCCGCGCGCCCCACGACCCGGCAGAGGATGAAGTTGGCCGCGCTGGGCAGCGGCTGCAGGAAGGGCAGTTCGGCCAGCAATGGCAACAGCCGCTCCCGTTCGGCCACGATGCGCGCCACGTTGGCCAGCAGGAGGGCGCGGTCCTCCAGCGAGGCGATTGCGGCCTCCTGGGCGGCCACGCTCACATTGTAGGGCTGCTTGATCTTCCAGAGTTGCGCGGCCAGCCACTCCGGCAGCAGACCATAGCCAACCCGCAGCCCGGCCAGCCCGGCCCACTTGCTGAAGGTGCGCAGCACCGCCAGGTTCTCGTAGCGGCCGACCCAGGCGCCGAAGCCCTGGCCCACCCCGGCGAACTCGATGTAGGCCTCGTCGACCACCACCAGCAGCGGCAGGCGCAGCAACTGCTCCAGCTCCGCGGGCGAGAGCAGGTTGCCGGTGGGATTGTTGGGTGTGGTGAGGAACAGGATCTTCGCGCTCCGGGCGGAAGCCACGCGCTCGATGCCCTCCAGGTCCAGGCTGAAGTCGGCGCGGCGCGGCACGGTCGCCACCTGCCCGCCGCACACGCCCGTGTCGAAGCTGTACATGCCGAAGGTGGGCGGGCAATCGATCACCGTATCGCCCGGGTCGATGCAGAGGCGCAGGATCAGGTCGATCAACTCATCGGCGCCGGCGCCGCAGAGGATGCGCTCAACCGGCTGGCCGGTGTAGGCGCTCAGCGCCGCCCGGAGGCGCGTATGCCCCGGGTCGGGGTAGATGTGATAGAACGGCTCGTTGGCCAGCGCCGCCCGCGCGCGTGGCGCGGGGCCGTAGGGGTTCTCGTTGGCGTCGAGCTTGACCAGGCGCTCGACCGGCAGCCCGAGCCGCGCCGCCAGCACGTCGAGCGGCAGGATGGGGGTGTAGGGCTCCAGGTCGGCGATCGCGGGGCGGATCAGGCGTGCAGGGAGTGACATCGGCTCAGACCAGCTTGCTCAGGGTGCGCGGGGGCGATCACACGCGCCCGCGCAACTCGGCGTCACGGCAGTCACTGGCAATGCTGACCAGGCCGAGCGTGATCAGCCCGCCCACAATGCAGAGCAGCGGCAGCCAGGGTGCGGCCAGCGCGGGCAGCACGGCCTGGAAGGCCGGCTGCTGCCCATTGTGGTAGAGCACCACCCCCAGGGCCTGGAGTGCCAGGCCGCTCACCTGCAGCGGGCGGATGCGCGGCCGGATCGCGCAGCTGATGCCGTGGCCGTAGCGCCGGCGCAGCAGATCGACCCCGAGCCCGCCGAGCGCGATCGTTGCCACCAGCCAGACCCAGCCGGCCCCCGGGGCGAGGCGCTGCTCGAGCCAGCCGATGATCAGCGCTGCGGCGACCAGGCCGAGCAGGCCTGCCACCAGCCACGGCGCCACCTGGCCTGATGTTCGTGATTGGGTCAGCATCGTGCTCACCGTTCGCCTATGGCCCTACCGTGCCTGCAGCGAGTATAGCACAGGCCGGAGCGGTAGCAATCCACTGCCACAGCCAGGGTATGACCTGAAGTTGATACTGCTGGCGAATGATCGCGGCGCCCTCCCCCAGCGAGGGAGGGTTGGGGAGGGGTGCTCTCAGGTGTAGGGTTTTTGGCGCATGGCGTCCCTATACCCTATCTTGCGAATTCGCCCACAGGTTCTGTCCGCCCCCGCGCCCCCGCGCCCCCGCGCGGCTTCCAGGGCACAGTGCCCGCACC
>DAOUBZ010000145.1:0-13988 GCA_034432515.1 Chloroflexaceae bacterium
TCGCTGCCTCCTGCCTTGACCGCTCGCTCCGTCCTCGCATCCTACCATACGGCGGGACCGCAGTTTACGACCTGGCTGGGACTGCTATAGACGCCCAGGCGGCCCGTGGGGCGCACCTGAGCGCTCAACAACGAGGATCTACGCGGTGACGCGGTGGCCCGCGCAGGAGCCCGTGTAGCTTCTGTCAACTCCTTGCTATTCTACCACAATCCGGGCATGGGTGCGCTGCCGGATGGCACGCCGCCCGGGGCTGATCTGCGGCGCAACGCCGCCAGTATGCGTCAGGACGACAAGCCGAATATGCTACACTATAGGCCATGAAGCTCTCTGCCCAACCACGGATAATTCCGAGCAGGCTCCTGCCGTATCCGTTTGCCGTGCAGATCGTGGTGATGCTGGCACTGCTGGGGGCGCCGCTCAGCGCGATGGGGCAAGGGCTTGCGCCCTGGCGGCTGGCGACGCTGGCCGCACTGTGCGGGTTCTGCCTGCTGGCGGTGACGTTGGTGCCGGCCCGGCGCTTGCCGCTCTGGGGTCAGATCCTGTACTTGCTGGGGCAGGTTGGCCTGACGGCGCTGGCCCAGGCGCTCGCGCCAACCCCGCTGCTGGCCTACGTCTACCTGGCGCTGGTCTTGCAGGCGATCACGCTCTTTCGCCCCTGGCTCTGGATCCCGTTTGCGGTGGCGGTGTACGCGGTGTGGAGCGGAATGCTGCTGGTGGTGACAGCGAATGTGGTGGAGTGGCTACAGAGTAACCTGGCGCTGGCCTTTCCGATCACCTGCGCGCTCATTGCGGCGATCTTCTATCTGCGCCAGCAGCGGCGCAGCGAGCAGGTGCAGCAGGTGCTCCAGCAGGTGCAGCAGCGCTACGATACGCTGACCAGCGGTCTGCGCGAGTTCCAGCAGCGGGTGATGCTGGAGGAGCGCCACCGGCTCACACAGACGATCGTCGATGATGTGCAGGCAGCACTGAGCCGTACCGAGCAGAGTGTGACGGCGGCTCTGAGCCAGGCCCAGAGCAACATGTCGCGCCTGCAACTGGCCGTGAGCCAAACGCGGGATGCCGCGGCGCACGCGGTGGATCGGCTGCGGGGTGCGGTGGCGACGCTGCGCCAGGGCGAGGCCGAGGCGCCGGCGCCGGGCGCGCGGCTGGCGGCGGTAGCGGCCTCCGAGGAGGCGCTGATCGCGCGCACGCCGAACATCGTGCTCACCTGGGTGTTACCAGCGGTCTTCCTGGGCCTGATGCTGGGTCTGGCCGCGCTCGAACAGCCCCTCGGCATCGCGTTGGTTGCGCCGCTGCTGGGCTGCTCCGGGCTGCTGGTGCTGGCCTATGTCTGCACGCAGTACACCCGGCGCCAGTGGCTGGTCCAGGCCGGGCTGCTCGGCCAGACGTTCGCCGTGATCGTGCTGGTGCTGTTGACCCATACGCTTGCACCCATCCTGGGGTTGTTGCTGGTGCTCTGGCAGCTGGCGGTGCGCCTGCCGCTGCAGCAGATCGTGCTGCAGCTAGGGGCCATCCTGGCCGGTCTGGCGTGGCTGGCAATCCAGTGGCGCCCGGAGGTGCTCAGCTACGAAGCCCTGCTGATCGGCATCGTCACGGCGGTGGCGGTCGGCGGCCCATTGCTGATGGCACGGCGGCAACTGGAGCGACGTAAGCAGGTGGAGTGGCGCCTGGCGTTGTTGAGCGCCGAGATCGAGCAGCAGACGGAGGAGGTGCGCACGCTGGCCGTCGCGACTGAGCGCTCGCGGCTGGCGCGCGAGGTGCACGATGACCTGGGTTCGCGGCTGGTGCTGCTGAACCTGCAGTTGCAACTGGCCGAGGATCTGGCCGAGGCTGACGCCGAGGCCGCGCTCGAACAGTTGCGTGAGAGCCGGGAGCAGCTGCGCCTGGCCTGGCGCAGCGTGCTGGCGGTCGCCGATGCCGAGTTGCCGCTCCGCGGCGCGGAGCTGCGCCGCGCGCTGATCGAACTGGCCGCGCCGGTCCTTGCGCCTCCCACCGTTGCTTTGACGATCGAGGGTGAGATCGACGAACTGCCCGACCCGGTGGCCTGCACGGTCTTTCGGGCCGTGCAGGAGGGGCTGACCAATGCGCGCAAGCACAGCCATGCCGCGCTGGTCGATGCGCGCGTCGTCGTGCGCGGGGGCTACGTCACTGTCACGGTCACGAACGACGAGCTGGCTGGCGCTAGCCCCACGGGCGAGCCAGGTGGCGCAACGGGGAGCTTCGGGCTGGTGGGCCTGCGCGAGCGAGCCGAGGTGCTGAACGGGGGCATGGAGGCGGGGCCGCTGCCGAATGGCGGCTGGCGGCTGCGGGTGGTATTGCCGACCGAAGACAGCTAGCGACCGCATAAGGGGCCGGGTGATGAGTGAAAAGATCCGCGTGCTGATCGTGGATGACCAGGCCCTGATCCGAACCGGGATCGCCACTCTGCTCGCGCGCAAGCCCGGGATCGAGGTCGTGGGTCAGGCCGGCAACGGCCAGGAGGCACTCGAACTGGTCGCCGCACTAGACCCGGACGTGGTGCTGATGGACGTGATGATGCCGGTGCTCGACGGGGTGGAGGCGACGCGGCGCCTGGCTGAGCGCGGCCCTCGCCCGGCGGTGATCATCCTCACCACCTTTCGCGACGACGAGTATGTCTTTCGCGGCATTGCCGCGGGCGCGCGCGGCTACCTGCTGAAGGACGTGGACCATCGCGCGCTCGCTGAGGCCGTGCGCACGGTGGCCGCAGGTGGCGCATTGCTCGACCCGGAGATCACGGCCCAGCTCTTGCCGCACCTGGGGCGCCTGGCCGGTGAGCGCCCGGCTGGCGCACCGGTTGCCAGCCCGGCCCAGGCCGAACGGCTTGCCCTGCTCACCGAGCGCGAGCAGGCCATCCTCGCCATGCTGGCCCGGGGCCGCACGAACCAGGAGATCAGCGAGGCGCTGCTGATCAGCGTCGGTACGGTCAAGAACCACATTAGCAACATCCTCAGCAAACTTGGGGTGCGCGACCGGACGCAGGCGGCGCTCTGGGCCCAGCAGCAGGGCCTGGGGTAGCGCCGCGGGCCGGCTGCGCGCGGCGGCACGTGGCCGCCCCGTGACTGCAGTCATAGGTCTGTGGTTATGCGTGCAGCCTTTCACAAAGTATGCGATGGTGACGGCGGACTGGTCGGGGCGCACTGGGTAATCAGGGATGGGCCGGCTATACTCGAAGCAGCGGTCGCGAATTGGGAAGCGGCCAATGCTCCGAGGAGGCTCCAACCATGGCCCGTGTCGTTCCCTCTGCCCCGACTGAGCCACAGCTTGAGAAGAGCCGCGCTGAGAAGCTCGCCGTGCTGATCGTGGTCGTGCTGCCCTTTCTCGCCACACTCTACGCAATCGTGATGCTGTGGAACCGCGCGGTCGACTGGCTCGACATCACCCTGCTGCTGGTCTTCTATGCGATCACGGGCCTGGGCATCACGGTGGGCTACCATCGCATGCTGACCCATAAGAGCTTCGAGACCCATTCCTGGTTGAAGCGGCTCTTCCTGATCATGGGCAGCATGGCGGTCGAAGGCAGCCCGCTGATCTGGGCCTCGACCCACATTCAGCACCACGCCCACTCGGACGGCGAGGACGACCCGCACAGCCCGCTCGAGGGCCTCTGGCATGCCCACACCGGCTGGCTGTTCACGCACAAAGAGAACCTCGACGTCTACGGCACCTGGCTGAAGAAGGACCCCGACGTGGTCTGGGTCTCGCGGACCTGGCTGCTCTGGGCGGGGCTGGGCCTGCTCATCCCCTTCCTGATCGCCGGCTGGAGCGGGCTGATCTGGGGCGGCCTGGTGCGCATCTTCCTGGCGCACCACGTGACCTGGAGCGTGAACTCGATCTGCCACACCTTTGGCGCCCGCGACTACCAGACCCGCGATGCGAGCCGCAACAACTTCATCGTCGGCCTGCTGGCCTTTGGTGAGGGCTGGCACAACAATCACCACGCCTTCCCCCGTTCGGCCTTCCACGGGCTGCGCTGGTGGCAGATCGACATCTCTGCCTACGTGATCCGCGGCCTGGAGGCGGTCGGCCTGGTCTGGAACGTTCACCGGGTCAAGGAGGCCGACTTGAACAAGCGGGTCATCCCTGCCACCGCCGACGGTATGGGTGACTAGCCAGGTTCAAACCTCAGGTTGGCCGGTGGTGGTGGCGGCGCGGCCGCCCGGCAACCTGGGCGGGGCTGATACGGTGTTCGCTCGTTGGCTCTGGCGGCTCCGCCGCCAGTGCCAACGAGCGAACCTGGGGTTAGGGGCTTGCCCCGACGACGCAGGTTGACGAAGTGCGCAGAACGGAGTACTATACGCGGAAATCCCGAGAGAAGAACCGCAGTAGCCGTGGCAGCGTCGCCCGCTCAGCTCTCTCCGACCTCTGTGTCCAGATTCGGCAGAAGGCTATCCTGACGCACCATGCTCACCGAGCACCGCGCGCGCACCAACGGCCACTCGCTCTTCGCCACGTACGATCTCGGCGCCGCCTACGACGAGATGTTCGACGCGGCCGGCGATCCGCGGCCCCCGTTTCAATTCCTCTACCAACGGCTGCTGGAGCTCTCGGCACGCGATCTGCAAGAGCGCCAGAGCTACGCCAACCACAGCTTTCTCAACCAGGGCATCACCTTCACGGTCTACGGTGACGATGAGGGCACCGAGCGCATCTTTCCGTATGACCTGCTGCCCCGTATTCTCACTGCGGCCGAGTGGACCGTGATCGAGCAGGGGTTGAGCCAGCGCATTCGCGCGCTTAACCTGTTCCTCGACGACATCTACCACGAGGCGCGCATCCTCGCCGACCGGGTCGTCCCTCGTGAACTAATCTATACCTGCCAGCACTTCCGCCGCGAGATGCGCAAGGTGGATGTGCCTCGCAAGGTCTACGTCTCGATCGCCGGGACGGACCTGGTGCGCCTGCCCTCCGGGAGCTTTGCGGTCCTGGAGGACAACCTGCGTGTGCCGAGCGGTGTAAGTTACATGCTTACCAACCGCGCGGTGATGAAGCGCGCCTTCCCGCGGATCTTCAGCAACTATGGGGTACGCCCGATCGACCACTATGGTCAGGCGCTGCTCACCACGCTCCGCGCCCTGGCGCCGGCCCATCGCCCCGAGCCGACGATCGTTGTGCTGACCCCCGGGGTCTATAACTCGGCCTACTTTGAGCATACCTTCCTCGCCCGACAGATGGGCGTGGAACTGGTCGAGGGCCGCGACCTGCTGGTCCACGATAATGTCGTCTATATGCGCACCACCGCCGGGCTGCGCCAGGTTGATGTGATCTACCGGCGGGTCGATGACGATTTCATTGACCCGCTGGCCTTCCGCCCCGACTCGACGCTCGGGGTGGCTGGCTTGTTCAACGCCTACCGGGCGGGCAACGTGGCGCTGGCTAATGCGGTGGGCACCGGGGTGGCCGATGACAAGGCGATCTACGCCTACGTGCCCAGGCTGATCAAGTATTACCTGGGCGAAGAGCCGATCCTGCCGAATGTGGAGACCTACCTGTGCGATGAGCCAGGTGAACGGGCCTATGTGCTCGAGCACCTGGACGAACTGGTGGTCAAGGCCGTAGGCGAGTCGGGCGGCTATGGCATGCTGATTGGCCCGCACAGCAGCGCGGAGGAGCGGGAGCGCTTCCGGCGGCTGATCGAGGCCAACCCGCGCAACTACATCGCCCAACCGACCCTGCAACTCTCGCGGGCACCGTGCTTTATCGACGGGCGGATTGAGCCGCGCCACGTGGACCTGCGGCCCTACATTCTCAACAGCGGCGACCAGATCACGATCGTGCCCGGCGGACTCACCCGGGTGGCGCTGCGCAAGGGCTCGCTGGTGGTCAACTCGTCGCAGGGCGGGGGCAGCAAGGATACCTGGGTGCTCTTCGATTGAGGCGCGCTGAACACGCGGACACCGCTATGCTGTCACGGGTCGCCGATGGACTGTACTGGATGAGCCGCTACCTCGAGCGGGCCGAGCACACGGCGCGCCTGCTCGCAGTGGGGCTGAACCTGATGCTCGATCAGACGCCCGACTCAGCCGAGCCACGCTGGAGCCGGCTGCTCGCGGCGCTGCACACCACACCCCCGCCCGAGGGCGCCGCCGATGCCTACGCGATCACACGCGAGTTGACGTTCCAGCACGCCAATGCCAACGCGATCGTCAGTTGTGTGGCCCTGGCCCGGGAGAACGCCCGGCAGGTGCGTCAGCAGATCAGCTCGGAGATGTGGGAACAGCTGAACCGGCTCTACCTGTTCGTGCGGGCGGCGAGTGTCGAGCAGATCTGGCAGGGCGAGCCGATCGAGTTCTACCAGACGATCAAAGAGGGCGCGCATCTCTTCCAGGGCGTCACCGATGCGACCATGACTCACGGCGAGGGCTGGTACTTCATCCAGGTCGGGCGCCACCTCGAGCGGGCCGGCGC
The DNA here is from genome assembly GCA_034432515.1 of Chloroflexaceae bacterium. Lineage (GTDB taxonomy): Bacteria > Chloroflexota > Chloroflexia > Chloroflexales > Chloroflexaceae > JACAEO01. The sequence goes on from DAOUBZ010000145.1 coordinate 6,427, forward strand.
TACCGCGCTGCTGCTTGATGTCCATTTTCGCCCCTTCCTGGACGCCTTGAGCGAGGATGCGACGCTACTCCTGGAGTACAACGACTGGGTCGGCCTGCTCAAGTGCTGCACCGCCTTCGAGGCCTACTGCAAGGTCTACACGGCTGATGTGCAGCCCCAGTCCGTGGTCGAGTACCTGCTGCTCGACGGCGAGTTCCCCCACTCCGTCCGCTTCGCTGCCGACCGCATCCAGCGGGGGCTGCAGGCGATCGCCCAGAGCACCGGCTCGCGCAGCGCGGGTCGCGCCGAGCGCCTCGCCGGGCGTTTGCGCGCCTCGCTGGATTACGGCCAGGTCGACGAGATTATGGCCGAGAATATGCATGCCTACCTGGATGGAATCCAGCGCCAGTGTGCCGCGATCCACAGCGCGATCTACCAGACCTATGTGACCTATCCCGTCGAGACGGCTCTGGCCCGTTAGGACACGGTTCAGAAGCGGGTGTTGCAAGGTTACGGTTGCTCCATAGCTCCACAGCTTATAGCGTGGCAATCGCTTATCGGTCATATCGACCCACAAGGCTGCATGTACTACTCGATTCTCCACAAGACACGCTTCCGCTACAGCGCGCCCGTCAGTGAAGCTGTAACCGAGGTGCGCATGCAGCCCCGCTCCGAGGGCAACCAGCGCTGCCTGAGCTTTCGGCTGTCCACCGCCCCGCCCGCCCGGGTGAACAACTACACCGACTGCTATGGCAATACGGTGCACCACTTCGACATCCCGGCGCCCCACCGGCTGACCACGATCACCGCCGAGGCGATCGTCATCCTGCAGCCGCCACAATTGCTCCCTGATCGGCTTGACCCCGACACCTGGACGGCGCTCGATACACTGACCGACCGTGAGGACCACTGGGACTTTCTTGCACCCAGCGCCTTCGCCCATCCGACGGCCCTGCTCGACACCCTGGCCCATGAGCTCGATCTGCGCCGCCGCGATGACCCGCTCTCGCTGTTGATCGAGCTGAACCAGCGGCTCCATGATGTCTTTGCCTACGACTCCGAGCACACCGAGGTCGACTCACCGATCGACGTTGCCCTGGCGGCGCGCCGGGGCGTCTGCCAGGACTATGCGCATATCATGATCGCCCTGGTACGCTCGCTGGGCATCCCCTGCCGCTATGTGAGTGGCTACCTCTTCCACCGGGTCGAGGATCACGACCGTTCCGCGGAGGACGCCACCCACGCCTGGGTCGAGGCTCTGCTGCCGGAGTTGGGCTGGGTCGGGTTTGACCCGACGAACAACCTGGTCGCCGGGGAGCGGCATATTCGCACCGCCGTGGGGCGCGACTACGCCGATGTGCCGCCGACCCGGGGAGTCTACAAAGGCCGGGCGGAGGAGATCCTGGAGGTAGGGGTGAAGGTCGTGCCTACCGAGGCGCCAATCCCCGACGATGAGGTGTTGCCCACCCTGGCGAGCGTGGCGGCCCCTGCCGAGGCGACCGAGGGACTGCTGGGCCAGCAGCAACAGCAACAGCAACAGTGAGACCGGCGCTATCGGCCCTCTCCACAGGTTAGCTGGTTGGTTCTGGCGGCTGCACCGCCAGAACCAACCAGCTAACCTGGGCGGACGGAGGCCGCTCTAGCGGGTATTAAGCGACCAGTCGTAACGCTTGAAGGCGACCTCAACCTCTTCGCGGGTTGCGAGCCAGCGCCGCCGTGGATCGTCGGAGGGCAGGTAGGACTGGATGAAGCCCAGCACGCCGGCCAGCCCGCCGAAGTCGCCGCGGAACCAGTTGAAGATCGCGGAGATCCGCAGCGTCTCGGCCTCGGCATCCAGTTCGACATCGTCTGCGACAAAGGCCCGCGCGGCGAGGTCGAACTGCGCTTCGATCTTTGCGCCATCGTAGGCGGCGATGGGCGGGCAGGAACGACTGGCGCAGTTGATCGCAAAATGGATGCGCGGGTCGAGCGGGCTGAGCACCCAGGCCATGCGCGGGTCGTCATCGGCGAACTGGCGTCCGGGCAGAAAGGGGTTGCCAGCGTTGCCGCGCAGCACGCCGTGCTCGATATCCTCAGCCGAGAGCCGCAGCCCGCCCACGCGGTAGGCGATGCGGTGGAAGAAGCCCAGCCCGGCCAGCCCCTCGCGAACACTGCGCCGCACCCCGTAGGCGACCACGCCATCGAGGATCATCCCGTTGTAGAGGTTGATCCAGAAGGCCGTGCGTTCGCCGCGGGTGGCCAGGCAGGCCGGGTCAAAGCGGTGGAGCAGGGGCGTCAGTTGCTCGACGTAGGTGGCGTAGGCCGCACTGGCCCGTAGCGCCGCGTAGTCGAAGCTGGTGCCGTCCTCACTGGCTGCGGCGACCTTGAGGGCACGGACGGCCGCACCAAGCTGGCCGGCCAGTTCGGGGCCTGGCGGGGCAAGCCCGGGGGCTGGCGGCGCGTTCAGCACCTCACCGGCGCGCGCACCGCTCACCAGACCCAGGGCCGCCTCGCGAAGGGCCAGTAGTTCGTGCATCAGAACCTCGCCGGGGCAATGTGGTGGGCGCAGTTCAGGCCGCTCATCGTCACGCTCACCACCCCGATGCCGGGGTGCGTGTCGGCGCCGACCAGCAGCAGGCCCTCCACGTCGGTCTTGTGCTGAAAACGCTGGAAGGCGAACTGGTCCACGGTCATCTGCGCGCCCCAGCCGCCGCCCCAGCGCGCCAGGTAGTACTCATAGGTCAACGGTGTGCCAACCTCCAGGCGGTCCAGCCCGGCCACGATCCCGGGGAAGACCTGCTCGGCCATAGCCAGGGCGCGCTGGCAGGCGGCCTCTTTGCGCGCCGCGTAGTGCTCGTCCCGTTGCCAGCTCGCGAAGTTGCAGAACTCGGGGTCAAAATAGACGATCTGCAGCGCGTGCTTGCCCGCAGGGGCCAGCGACGGATCCTTGAACGACGAGTTGCAGAAACAGATCATCCGTAACTCGCGCACACTCGGGTAGTAGTGGTCAATGTAGAGCGTGTGCGGGTCGGTGCCTGGTGGAAAGACGCTGGCGTCCACACCGGCGAAGAGCGTGATGAACGAGTCGGTCAGCTTCAACTGATCGACCCGGCGCATGGTGTCGGGGCGCAGCCAGTGCCGCTCGACAAGTGGCTCCACCGCCGTGCCGCTGCGGCCGAAGGTGTTGACCACGCCGGCGTTGCTCACGACCCAGCGGGCGTCGATGCGCGTCCCGTCGCCAAGCTCGACCCCGCGCACGCGCCCGTCCTCGACAAGCACGCGACGGGCGGGGCTCCGGTAGCTGATGCGGCCGCCGTGCTTCTCCAGGCCGCGGATGAGTAGTCGGGCCAGTTCGCCGCTACCACCGCGCGTGAAGGTACCGCCACCCTTGTGGCGCTCGATCAGCACCAGCGCGCCGAGCACGGCGGGGGCGCTGTCGATGTCGGAGTAGCAGAAGGCCACAAACTCGGCATTGATGATCGCCCGGAGCTCGGCTGAACCGAGGTAGCGGTCAAACAGCTCGCCGAGGGTGACCCGGCTCCAGTGGGAGAGCTCGAGCAGGCGATCCAGCGGCACGCGCCAGATCAGGCTGGCGAGCGACCAGAGATCGTCAAGCGGCAGGTTGGGTATGCCCACGAAGAGCTGGTGCAGGGCTTCCAGGTGGCGGTAGAAGGCACGGATGCCCGCCTCCTCGCCGGGAAAGGCCGCGACCAGCTGCTCGACGTACTCATCGACCGAGCCGGCAACGCGCAGACAGCCGCGCGGATGGATAAAGCTGTAGTAACTCTCGTAGTGGAGCAGATCGGGCCACTCGTTGAGCTCGGCGAAGACCTGAGCGTGATGGCGCATATTGCCGCGCGAGGCGTCCATGCCGAAGAAGAGCTTGGGGCCAACGTCGAAGCGGTACTTACCGCTGGGGAAGGTCTGGGCCGAGCCACCCGGCAGGTAGTGCTGTTCGAGGACGAGCACATCCTTGCCCCGGGCGGCCAGCAGGGCAGCCGTGGTCAGGCCGCCGATACCGGCGCCGATCACGATCACATCATAGGCGGATTTGAGCGGGCTACGGTCACGCATCGGCAGGCACCATCATCGAAGCTAATACAAAACATCACATCTGTATGTACCGTACCACAGCCCGGCGGAACGGGCAACCAGGCCGAGTACTACAACGAAGTTTTGCCTTGTGCCGCATCCGTATGTCGTACACCTGTCACCCTGAGCGGAGGCGTAGCCGGAGCGAAGGGTCTCGGTTTGGCATCACCGCCGGGACTCCGAGTGAAGCGAGGAATGACAACCCTCGTCGTAGTACTAGTGCAACGCCCCTGGGGTCAGCCCCACACCCCGGGTTGTTCAGTGGTGTTGGCGGCTGCGCGGCCGCAAACTCCACCGCGAGCGGCCGACGTTGCACGATACTGCTGGCAAACCCCGCTTTTCTCACGCCGGGTGCGCGGGCGTCACGCCCGCATGCAGGCCGGAGGCCCGCGTACCCAGGTTTGCCAGCAGTATCATTGCACAAGCCCTGAACGGGCAATCGGGTTGCTTATGGCACCGAAATGCTTGAGACACGATACTACGACGTAACTCATATGTAACCTTCCCTGATACCCTCGAAATTGTAGCCAGGAAGGAAACCCGCGAACCGGTGTAGGTCTACATCGGAAGGCAAGCCGATACTGAGGAGGACTGGTATGGACTGGGCGAAGCAGGCGAACGATATGATCAAGACCTGGACCGGCACGCAGCAGAAGGTCTGGGAGAGCTGGATGAGCTCGATGCAGGCCATGGCCACCCCGCAGAGCCCCGAGGCCTGGCAGAAGACGGTGGAAACCTGGCGTGGCACCGTGCGCTATGCCCTCGAGCAGCAGGTGGAGTTGACGCGACTGTGGGCCGAGAGCGTGGCCGCCGCTTCTGTGAATATGCCGTCGATGCCCGGGATGGCGGCGATGCCGTCGCTCCCGGGGGTGCCGACCACGCCCGTCGAGTGGACCCGCCAGATGCTGGAGATGACCCGCGCCTGGGCCGAGACGCAGATGCGCTTCTCTGAGAACTGGTTCGACATTCTCAAGAAGGCTGAGCCGATGATGATGGCCCAGACCTGGGACATGACCCAGGCCCAGAAGGTGATGGCGACCTGGCAGGAGGCTGCCCAGAAGGCGGTCGAGGCCCAGACGCAGTTCAGCCAGATGATGATGAAGACCGCTGGCTCGATGGCCAATACCGTAGATCTTTCCAAGAAGTAGAGACGCGGCTCCGTCGCGCCTCCCGTCCTTGCCTGCCCCCTCGCCCTGTCCGCGAGGGGGCCTCGTTGTCTCCTGGCCCCGCTCGCTCGAGAAATTCGCTTACCGACGCTCTAGCGATAGCCCTCTGCCTGGAGATTGAACAGCCGGGCGTAGGTGCCGTCGAGGGCGAGTAGTTCGTGGTGGGTGCCGAGCTCGGTGATGTGGCCGCCCTCGATCACGGCGATGCGGTCGGCCATACGCACGGTTGAGAAGCGGTGGCTGATCAGGAAGGCGATGCGCCCGGCGGTGAGCTCGCGGAAGCGCTGGAAGATCTCGTACTCGCGTTCGGCGTCGAGGGCCGCGGTGGGCTCATCGAGCACCAGCACCTCGCTGTCGCGCATGAAAGCGCGGCCGAGGGCGATCTTTTGCCACTGGCCGCCGGAGAGCTCAGCACCCTTCTCGAACCAGCGCCCCAGCACCGTATCGTAGCCTTTCGGCAGCCGCTCGATCACTTCGTCGGCGCCACCCCGCTCGGAGGCCGAGAAGATGCGCGGCTCATTCTCGAGCTCCCGGATCTGGCCGAAGCCAATGTTCTCGCGGGCCGTCACCTGGTAACGCACGAAGTCCTGGAAGATCACGCCAATGCACTGGCGCAGGTCTTCCAGGTCGTATTCGCGCAGATCGACGCCATCGAGCAGGATACGGCCCTCGGTCGGGTCGTAGAGCCGCGTGAGCAGCTTGATCAGCGTCGTCTTGCCGGCGCCGTTGGCGCCCACCAGGGCGATCTTCTCGCCAGGCCGGACGTGCAGGTTCACGTCGCGCAGCGCGTACTCTTCGCGGTCAGGGTAGCGGAAGCTCACCTGCTGGAACTCGATCCCCTGCTGGATGGGGCGGGGCACCTTGCGACCGGCGCCGCTGATCATCTGCGGGGCAAGGGCGAGGAAGCCGAAGAGGTTCTCCAGGAAGAGGCCGCTCTCGAAGAGCTGGCCAGCGTTGTAGAAGATGCCCTGGAAGGTGCCCTGGCTCTGGCGGAAGAGGGTGAGGTAGAAGGTCATCTCGCCGATGCTGATCGTGCCGGTGACCGTCCGCCAGACGATCCAGGCGTAGGCGCCGTAGTAGCTGAACGAGGCCAGCAGGCCCCAGAGGGTGCTGATCAGCGAGCGCCGCCGGGCCAGGCTCGCGTCCTCGTGGTAGAACTTCCAGAACAACTCCTGGTAGCGGTGGAGCAGCGGCTCGCCCAGGCCGAAGAGCTTGATCTCCTTGGCGCTGCTGTCTACCGTGAGCAGGTGCTCCAGGTAGTGCATCTTGCGCGCCTCGGGGGCACGCCAGGTGAGCAGGCGGAAGGTGAGCCGGCTGTAGCGAGTCTGCACCACGAACGAGGGCAGGGTGGTGCCAAAGAGCACCAGCGCCACCAGGGGGCTGAAGGCGATCAGCCCGATCGCGAAGGAGCCGAGCGTGATCAGGTTCTGCGTCAGGTTGAAGCTGGTGTTGATGATGCTCAGCGCGCGCCAGTTGGACTCGCGGCGCGCGTTCTGCAGCTTGTCGTAGAACTGGGCGTCCTCGAAGAAGTGCAGGTCGAGGGCCAGCGACTTGCGGATGATCGCCGTGTTGATGGTGTTGCCCAGGCGGGCGTTGAGCATATGCTCGGCCAGCGAGCGCACCTGGTTGAGCGCCGTGCTCAGGGTGAGCAGGCCGAACTCGAGCAGCAGGTACGGTAGCACGCTGCGCAGGGCGACCATGGGGTCGACTCCGCCGGTGACGGCGGCGACGACCGCGTCGATGATCAGCTTGGCGATCCAGGCCTGGGTGATCGGCAGCAACCCGCTGATCAGGGTGACGCCGGCCATGATCAGCGTGGCCGGCCGGTGGGCCTGCCAGACCAGGCTGAAGGCCCGCGGTACATTGCGAAATGCCGAACGCAACTCCTGCCAGCGCTCGGCCAGGCTCTTCGGCGCCTCATTGCCCTCGCCGGGCGGAGTGCCCGTGCCCGGGGGACCCTTCACTTTGCCGCGGCCGGTGACAACCACCCGTTCGACGGTTACTCCATTGGAAGCATTCGATGTCATTCTTTTAGTATACCGCCGCTCAGGCGCCGGCGGATCCGTCCCGAGGCCCATATACCCCCTGGGGGTGTGGCGGTTGACGCGCCGTAGGGGTCCGTTGACACATCGGGCGGCTGCTGCTACGCTTGTGGCCGATCTCATTGGTGCATGCAGGGCGAAATGCGGGCAGCGGGCTGGTGACGAAGTGGAAATCCCTGCCGTCTAGCGTACCGAGCAACGCGGGGCGTAAGACCAATTACCTGTGAACATCCGGCATTGTCACCCCGAGCAGAGCGAGGGGTCTTGCGCGACCCGCTCAGATTCCTCGCTGCGCTCGGAATGA
>DAOUBZ010000146.1:0-7757 GCA_034432515.1 Chloroflexaceae bacterium
CGCCGCCAACCCCACCTGGAAAATCAACCATCGGAGTGTGGCGTAGCCGCCCAGAGCCCACTGCCAGAGGCGGACGCTGCACAGGCCCTGGAGGTGGCTAGCACCCTGGTTGCTCCGCTCCGGCAGGCATGCTATAATCGCCCACTGTTAAGCGTTTGCGGCACAAGATAGCGCCAATGCCAACGATGGAAGTCCAGGCGCATCGGCAGAAGAGAGGATCGATGCTGCAGCCTCTCGCCAGTGCGAGGGGCTTGCGTGTGACATGAGCGAGGAACTGCGTACAGTCTGGTGGGAGCCCAGGGCGGTGTGTCTGATCGACCAGCGGCGCCTGCCCCACGCGCAGGAAACGGTTCGCTGCAGCGAGCTTGCGACGGTCGCCTGGGCGATCAACACAATGGTGGTGCGTGGCGCACCCGCCATCGGCTGTACGGCCGCCTATGGTATGGCCCTGGCCGCTGAGTTGAGCGCCGCCAGCACGCCGGACGAACTGCTTGCGGAACTCGAACGAGCCAAAGCGACGCTGGATGCGCAGCGGCCGACGGCAGTGAACCTGGCATGGGCAACCGGGCGGGTGCTGACGCGGGCGCGCGCAACTGCCGCCCATGGCGTCGCCGCGATCCGCGCAGCAGTGCTCGAGGAGGCCCACGCCATCCGCGCCGAGGACCTGGCGATGTGTCACGCCATCGGTGACCACGGGGCGGCACTGATCCCGCCGCGGGGCCACGTCCTCACCCACTGTAACGCCGGTGGGCTGGCAACGGCCGGTTATGGCACGGCGCTGGCCCCCATCCGCACTGCCTTCACCCAGGGCCGCGCGGTCCACGTCTTTGTGGATGAGACGCGCCCCTTCCTGCAGGGTGCCCGGCTCACCGCCTGGGAGCTTCAGCAGGCGGGCATCCCGCTGACGCTGATCACCGACAACATGGCCGGCTACATGATGCGCCGTGGCGCGATCGACTGTGTGATTGTCGGCGCCGACCGCATCGTCGCCAACGGCGACACGGCCAACAAGATCGGCACCTACAGCCTGGCGGTCCTCGCGCGGGCCCACGGCCTGCCCTTCTATGTGGCCGCCCCCTCGTCGACGATCGATCTGCAGCTGGCGCACGGCGATCAGATCCCGATCGAGGAGCGATCCGCGGCGGAGGTGACCCACCTCGGCGGCCAGTTGATCGCCCCGGCGGGGGTGCACGCGGCCCATCCGGCGTTTGATGTCACCCCCAATGAGCTGATCACGGCAATCATCACCGAACGCGGCGTCATCTACCCGCCCTTCCCCGAGGGTCTGCGCGCCGCCGTCGGCGAGAGGCGGTAGACGGGTGTCAGTGCCGAGCAGCGCAATTCGCCCCGCAGGCGGCGCGGGCCACCTATCGGCAGTGGCCCTCAGCTTCGTCCCCAATTGCCTCCCCGCGCCACGCGCCGGCGTGCCCGATAGTGGCAGCCCGGGCGGTTTGAGCCAGGCGCTGGCCGCGCTGGCCCAGCGGGGGCCGCGGGCGAGCGCCCTTGCCCTGGTGGTGGCCGGTTTTCCCGGGCTCCGCTTCGAGACCGACCACGAGCGGGCCGTGGTCGAACGCCAGCACGCCGAGCCTGGCCTCGACCGGGTTGCGCTGGCCTATCTGCGGGGCGACCGCGCCGCGAGCGGGCCACCCGGCGAGTACCTGGCGACGGTTGGCGAACAGTTGCGCCACGCCGAGCGGTCACGGCCGCGGATGCTCAAGGCCGAACTGACCGGCCCGCTCAGCCAGGCGCTGCAGATCGTCGACGAGCACGAGCGACCACTGGCCTACGACCCGGCCTTCCGCGAGGCGCTGGCCCAACACACCGTGCTGCGGGCCCGCTGGCTGCACGATCAACTGGCGATGGCCGGGGCCGGCGCGCTGGTCTGTCTGGATGAGCCCTTCCTCGACGCGCTAAACTCGCCCTTCTGTCCGTTGGATTGGGAAGAGGGCATCGACCTGCTCGCCCGCACGCTGCAGGAGGTGCCCGGTCAGCGGGGCCTCTGCACGATCAACCCGCCCGACTGGGCCACCCTGGTCGAGCTACCGGTCGATGTCGTTTTCTTCGACGCCTACGAGCACAGTGCCGGCCTGATCACGGCGGGTGCAGCCATTGGCGGCTGGCTCGAACGAGGAGGTGCACTCGGCTGGGGGATCGTGCCGGTTGAAGCGGCAGCCCTGGCCAACGTGCAGGCCGAGATCCTGACCCGGCGGTTCGTTGCCGGGGTCGAGGCACTGGCGGCGGTGAGCGGCCTGAGTTGCGAGCGCATCGCCAGCCAGGCCCTGATCAGCACCAGCGGGACCACCGCCCATCTGCCCGCCGCCCAGGCCAGCCATGCGGCAACCCTGTGTGCCGCAGTCGCGGCTGCGGTACGATCGGCATACGGCTTCGAAGGCATGGCGACGCCTGCCGTAGCGCCGGCGCAGCCATAGGGCGGCTGCCGGCGCCAGCAATGAGAGGAGCAGCTATCGTGCGCATCGTTGTAACCGGATCACTGGCCTTTGACTACATCATGGACTTTCCGGGCTACTTCCGCGACCACATGCTCATGGAGAAGGCCCATATGCTCTCCGTCAGCTTCCTGGTCGACTCGATGCGCAAGATGCGCGGCGGTGTCGCCGGCAATATCGCCTACAACCTCGCGCTGCTCGGCGAGCGCCCACTGATCGTCGGCACCGCCGGCCACGACTTTAGCGACTACCGGGCCTGGCTCGAGCAGCAGGGCGTCGATACGTGCGGGATCGCAGTGCTGGCCCACGAATTCACCTCCTCCTGCTTCATCAACACCGACCGCGCCAACAACCAGATCGTCGCCTTCTACGCCGGGGCGATGGGTCACGACCACAAACGTTCACTGGTCGATCAGGGGCTCACCAGCAACGACCTGGTGCTGATCTCGCCGACCAGCCCCGAGGCAATCGAGCGCTTCGCGGTGGAGTGCCAGCAACTCGGCGTGCCCTACATCTTCGACCCGGGCAAGCAGACGCCACGCCTGGCAGCCGAGCACATCGCGCTTGGCCTGCAGGGCGCGCGCGTGCTGGTGGGCAACGACTACGAGTTCGGCATGATGGCCCGCAAGCTGGATATCGCCGAAGCGGAACTGATTGCCGCCACACCGCTCACCGTGGTCACGCGCGGCGATCAGGGCTCGCTGATCTATACCGAGGGGCGCCTCGCTGCTGTGATCCCGACCGCCCCCGTGGCTGAGGTCAAGGACCCCACGGGCGCAGGCGATGCCTACCTGGCCGGCCTGGCCTTTGGCATCGCCCGCGATCTACCACTCGAAATCACCGGGCGGGTGGCCGCCCTCGCCGCCGCCTACGCGATTGAGGAGCGTGGTTGCCAGGAGCACAGCTATAGCCGGGGTGAGTTTGCCGCGCGCTATCGCAGCGCCTTCGGCCACGAACTGCCCGCCGAGGCCCTGGCTGGCGCCAGCGTGGTGTAACCGAACAACGCAAAAGGAGCACCTGTCCAATGACCAAGTCGTACGATGTGAAGGATCTGAACCTGGCCGAGCAGGGCCGCAAGCGCATGGACTGGGCCGAACAGGAGATGCCGGTCCTGCGGCTGATCAAGGAGCGCTTTGAGCGCGAACGCCCGCTGGCCGGCGTCAAGCTGAGCGCCTGTCTGCACGTGACCAGCGAGACCGGTAATCTGATGCGCACCCTCGCCGCTGGCGGCGCCGATGTGGTGCTCTGCGCCTCCAACCCGTTGAGCACCCAGGACGATGTCGCCGCCGCGCTTGTGGCCTACGAGGAGATCCCGGTCTACGCGATCAAAGGCGAGAGCAACGAGGTCTATTACCAGCACATCAAGGCCGCCCTCGACCACGGCCCGCGGATCACCATGGACGATGGCGCCGACCTGGTTAGTGGGATCCTCCAGGAGCGCAAGGACCTGATCCAGAGCATGCTCGGCAGCACTGAGGAGACGACGACGGGCGTCATCCGGCTCAAGGCGATGGCCGCCGAGGGGGTGTTGCCGTTCCCGGTGATCGCGGTCAACGACAGCGACACCAAGCATATGTTCGACAACCGCTACGGTACCGGCCAGAGCACCCTGGACGGGCTGATCCGCGCGACGAACATCCTGCTGGCGGGCAAGACCTTTGTGGTGGCCGGCTACGGCTGGTGCTCGCGCGGGATCGCCGAGCGGGCCCGTGGCCTGGGCGCAAATGTGATCGTCACCGAGATCGACCCGGTCAAGGCGCTTGAAGCGACGATGGACGGCTTCCGCGTGATGCCGATGGAGCAGGCTGCGCCGATGGCCGACTTCGTGGTCACCGCCACCGGTAACAAGCACGTGCTCGACAGCAACACCTTCGCAGTGTTGAAGGACGGCGCCGTGATCGCCAACAGCGGTCACTTCAATGTCGAGATCAACATCCCGGCGCTCGAAGCGGTCAGCGTCGAGAAGCGCCAGCCCCGCGCCTTCGTCGACCAGTACTTGCTCAAAGACGGGCGCACGATCAACCTGCTCGGCGAGGGCCGCCTGATCAACCTGGCAAGCGCCGAGGGGCACCCCAGCGCCGTGATGGATATGAGCTTCGCCAACCAGGCGCTCGCCAGCGAGTACCTGCTCAAGAACCAGGGCAAGCTCTCGGTTGGCGTGCATGCCCTGCCCAAGGACCTCGACAAAGAGATCGCCGCGCTGAAGCTCCGCGCGATGGGCGTGCAGATCGACGTGCTCACCCCTGAGCAGGAGGCCTACCTGAACTCGTGGCAGGAAGGGACGTAGGGCCGACAGAACGGCGCCAGTGTATGGGCGCAGCAGGCTGCGCCCCCCACTCAGGAGCTCCACCCATGTCAAATACCTTCATCACCTCGCCCCGCTTCTACTTCACGAGCGAGAGCGTCTCGAGCGGGCACCCCGACAAGATGTGCGACCAGATCAGCGACGCGATCCTCGATGCGTTCCTGAGCCACGACCCGCGGGCCCGCGTGGCCTGTGAGACGGCCACGACGACCGGCCTGATCGTTGTGCTCGGCGAGATCACCTACGAGAAGGGCTACATCCCGATTGAGGAGATCGTGCGCCGCACCGTCAAGGAGATCGGCTACACCAGTGCCGAGTATGGCTTCGACGCCGACACCTGCGGCGTGCTGGTCGCCGTCCACGGCCAGTCGCCCGACATCGCGCTCGGCGTCGACAGGGCGCTGGAGGCCAAGACGGGCGAGATGACCGAGGCCGAGGTCGAGGCCGTCGGCGCGGGCGACCAGGGCATGATGTTCGGCTTCGCCTGCAACGAGACGCCGGAGTTGATGCCGGCGTCGATCGCCCTGGCCCACCGCCTGATCCGGCGCATCGAGAAGGTGCGCAAGGACGACACGTTGCCCTACCTGCGCCCGGACGCCAAGAGCCAGGTCACGGTGGAGTATAGCTACGGCAAACCGGTGCGCGTCGATACGGTGCTGGTCAGCACGCAGCACGCCCCCGACGTCAGCCAGGAGCAGATCCGCGCCGATGTGATCGAGCACGTGATCAGGGCCGAGGTGCCCGGCGAGTGGTTCGATCCACAGACCAAGATTTATGTCAATCCCACCGGACGCTTTGTGGTTGGCGGCCCTATGGGTGACACCGGCCTCACGGGGCGCAAGATCGTCGTCGACACCTACGGCGGGGTCGCCCGCCACGGCGGTGGGGCCTTCAGTGGCAAGGATCCGAGCAAAGTCGACCGGAGCGCGGCCTATGCCTGCCGCTGGGTAGCTAAAAATATCGTCGCCGCCGGGCTCGCCGACCGGGTGGAACTGCAGGTGAGTTACGCGATCGGGGTGGCCAGACCACTCTCCCTGAATGTCGAGACCTTCGGCACCGGCAGGGTGGCCGACGAGGTGATCCTCAAGGCAGTGAGCCAGGTCTTCGACCTGCGGCCGGGGGCGATTATTCGCGACCTCGATCTGCGCCGGCCGATCTACCGCCAGACGGCGGCTGGCGGCCACTTTGGCCGCACCGACATCGATCTGCCCTGGGAGCGCACCGACAAAGTCGAGGCGCTGCGCCAGGCCGCGGGGTTGTAGGTCGTGGCAGGCGCGCTCAACGCCCCCGGGCGCGTACGAGCCCGCCAACAATGAAGAGTTGTACCAGCGCCAGGGCCGGGTCGTGGCGAACCCCAGCGCCAGCCCGGACCTGGCCGATCTGGTCGAGCTCCACCGGCCTGGTGTCGGGCAGGTGATCCCAGACCAGAACGGCCACGCGCGCCGCGGCGACGGGGTCGATCGTGGCCTCGATGATGATCCGGTCGCCCTCACGCCCATCAGCGTCGATCTGGTCCCGTTCGAGGCGCAGCCCGGGGTAGTGGCCCTGTGCCAACTCAGCACAGATCGGGTCGAGCGGATGCGGCCTGGCGCCGTGGCGCACAATGAGCTCGGTTGCGAGGGCGCCTGACCCACCGCTCGCCGCGGCGTGAACACGCAGCACGGTGTCGGCCACGGCCCGCTGCCCGTGGACGAAGCGCGCCGCGTCGCGCTCGCGGGCCGGCTCACGGGCGGTCACCTCGGCAGGAGTGTAGCCCCGCTCGCGCACGTCGCGCTCAAGGCGCCAGTTGCGGCGCAGCGACTCCTCGGGGTCGAGATAGATCGTCAGATCAAACAGCTCGGTCGGAATCGGCGGGGTGAGGGTGAGCATACCATAGGCAACCACCAGGCCCGTCGCGGCGACCACTTCAGGTTCACGGAAGTTGCCGGTACGGTGATCGTAGACCGGTTTGCTGACCTGGCCACCGCTGCGCAGGGTGCGCAGATGGCTGGCCACCAGCTCCAGGTCATTGGCGAGCGGGTCGGCGGCAGTGAGCTCGCGGGCATGGAGCTCTTCGCGCGAGTAGCGATAGTAGTCGTCAAGACAGATCGGGGTGACGCCGGCGTGGCCCAGGATGCGCACAACCCCGCGCACCAGGGTCGTCTTGCCGGAGGCGCTGTCGCCAACGAGCCCGAGCATGAGAGGGCGGCTACCGTCCATAGCGCATCGTTACGTGAACTATCCCCGGCTCTTCCAGTCGGCGAGGAACTGATCGATCCCGCGATCGGTGAGCGGGTGGCGCATCGCCTGCTGGAGCACCTTGAACGGGCAGGTGGCGATGTCGGCGCCGGCAAGCGCCGATTCGACGATGTGGCGCGGGTGGCGGATCGAGGCCGAGAGGATCTTCGTCGTGATCGCCGGGTCCTGGCGATAGACCTGGCTGATCTCGCGGATAAGCTGGATGCCGTCGACACCGGTGTCATCGATGCGGCCAACGAAGGGGCTGACCACGAACGCCCCGGCACGCGCGGCCATCAGCGCCTGCACCGCGTTGAAGCAGAGCGTCACATTGCAGCGGATGCCGCGTCGCGCAAGCTGCGACACGGCCTTGAGGCCCTCGGTGGTGCTGGGGACCTTGATGATCACATTCGGATGCCAGGCGGCATACTCAATGCCTTCCTGGATCATGCCGGGCGCATCGAGCGAGATCGTTTCGGCGCTGATCGGGCCATCGACCAGTTCGGCGATCTCGGTGATGATCGTCTTGAAATCGGCGCCCTTCTCACGGGCGACCAGGGTCGGGTTGGTCGTCACACCGCTCAGCACGCCCCAGCTGGCCGCTTCACGGATCTCATCGAGGTTCGCCGTATCAAGGTAGAGCTGCATGCCTCGTCTCCTCGTCTCTGGGATGACCCGAGCACCCGGGGCATTATAGCATAGAGCACTGCCTGGAGGGTATGCACCGCGCCGCGAGCCCCGGGGCTTGAGCAAAATCCGCCTCCGGCGGTGGGGTGTGGGGCGGCTAC
>DAOUBZ010000147.1:0-7559 GCA_034432515.1 Chloroflexaceae bacterium
AGCCGCCAACACCACCAGACAGACTGGAGTTTGGGGCTTGCCCCAAAGACGTTGCAAAATACTGCTGGCAAAGCCCGTTTTGCTCACGCCGGGTGCGCGGGCGTCCCGCCCGCCTGCGGGCCGGAGGCCCGCGTACCCGGGTTTGCCAGCAGTATCGTTGCAATAGCCCTGCCCTGATGGGGCAGACGACTACCGAGATGCAGTATACCATGATGGCCCGGCGCGGGGCGGGCTCAGCTCGTCAGCACCGCCCGCACGACAGCCTCAGGCACATCGTCGCGTACCACGACGCTGCCGATCGCCGTTGGCAGCACCCAGCGGATACGCCCGGCCAGGACCTTCTTGTCGCGCAGGGCGACGGCGAGCACGGCTTCGGGATCGAGGCCGTGGGGCAGTGCGACCCGCAGACCGTAGGCCTGGAGTAGCCGGCGCTGGCGTTCGACGAGCTCGGCGGTGCAGAGGCCCATGGCCACAGCGATGCGCGCCGCGGCGTGCATGCCGACCGCGACCGCCTCGCCGTGGAGCAGTGCCCAGTCGGCGGCAAGCGCCTCGATCGCGTGGCCGAGGGTATGGCCATAGTTCAGGGTGATGCGCTCGCCCTGCTCGCGTTCATCGCGGCTCACGACTTCAACCTTCACCGCCACGGCGCGCCTGATGATCGCGGTCAGCCGCTCGGTCAGCAGCGTGTCTCCGCCATTCCAGCCACTAAAACCAGTTTCGCCCCAGTCCCGCTCGGCGGCCAACTGCTCCAATTCAGTGAAGAGGCCGGCATCGCGGATGACACCGTGCTTGATCACCTCGGCCCAGCCGGCGCACAGCTCACGCCGGGGCAAACTGGCGAGCGTATCGGTATCGGCCAACACGAGCCGGGGCTGGTGGAAAGCGCCGATCAGGTTCTTGCCCAGGGGATGGTTGATGCCGGTCTTGCCGCCCACCGCTGCATCGACCATCGCCAGCAGGGTGGTGGGCAACTGAACGACCGCGATACCCCGGAGTACGCTGGCCGCGGCGTAGCCGGCCAGGTCGCCGATCACACCGCCGCCGAGGGCCAGCACGGCGTCGCGTCGCTCCACGCCCTCGCCAATCAGCCAGTCGTAGAGCCGCCAGAGCTGGTCCTGGCTCTTGCTGGCCTCACCGGAGGGCACGGGGTGGCTCTGCACACGGAAGCCGGCGGCCTGCAGCCGGGTCGCGAGCGGTGCGCCATAGATCGTGGCCACCGCGGCGTCGCTCACCAGCCAGAGCGTGCCGCGCAAGCCCAGCGCCGCGAGCCGGTCAGGCAGGCTGGCCAGTGCACCCGCCGCGACGACCACGGGGTAACTGCCGGACGATGTCGTAACGATGAGATCGGTTGTCATTTCAGTGGCCCGGTAAGCAGTGCTTCAAGCTCGGCGCCAACGGGGTATGGCGCCTCGCCGGGGGGGACGAGGAGCAGCCCATTGGCGCCGTGGAGCGAGAGCAGGCGCGAACTGCCCTGTGGCCCCGTGCTGGCGGCAAGCAGGCGCCCGGCCTGCCAGCGGACGATCACCCGCTGGTACTCGGGGCGATCGGCGGCGGGGCGCACCGGCGTGGCGAGCGTCACCCGCACACGCGGGCGGTGCGGGCGCGCGTCGCCCTGCAGCGCGCGCAGTGCCGGGCGCACAAAAACCTCGAAGGAGACGAGCGACGAGACCGGGTTACCGGGCAGCCCGAAGACCAGCGTATCACCGATGGTGGCAAAGGTGGTAGGCTTGCCGGGCTTAAAGGCGACGCGCCCGAAGTGCACCGTGCCAAGCTCGGCGAGGATCGGCTTGATCAGGTCGCGGGTGCCCATGCTGACGCCGCCGCTGGTCACCAGCACATCAGCCTGCTCCAGCCCCTGGAGGATGGCCGCGCGCTGCATCGCGTGGTCATCGCGCGCGATCCCGAGGGCAAAGGTCGCACAGCCGGCCTCGCGGGCGGCAGCGAGCAGCGCGTAGCGGTTCGCATCGCGCACGGCGCCAGGTGGGCGGGGCGCGCCCGGTTCCACCAGTTCATCGCCGGTGGAGAGCACCGCCACCCGGGGCCGGCGGTACACTGACACGCGGGTGACCCCGAGGGTGGCGAGCAGGCCCACCTCGGGGGCGCCCAGCACGGCGCCCCGTTCGAGCACAACCATACCGGGTGCTACGTCCTGCCCGACGGTATGTACATTGTCGCCCGGCTGCACTGCCCGTTGCACGAAGAGCACACCATCGCGCTCCTCGCACAGCTCGACGGGGATCATTGCGTCGGCGCCGGCGGGCAGCGGAGCGCCAGTCATGATCCGGGCGGCCGTCCCCGGGGCGATCACCAGGCCCGGCGCGACCCCGGCGGTGAGCTCGGCCACCACCCGGCGTGCGGCCAGCCCATCGGCGGAGCGCAGCGCGTAGCCGTCCATCGCCGACCTGGGCAGATCAGGGATCGCCTCGGGGGCATGGAGCGTTACGGCCAGCACGCGCCCATCGGCGGCCAGGGCATCGACCTCCTCGTGGTTGAGGGGAGCGGCGTGGGCCATGATCAGGTCCAGGGCCGCATCGATCGCCAGCATGGGATAGGGCGACTCGCGCTGCAACTGGCTCATTACCGCTCTTTCCGCGCGAACGACGGGTACGACGGGACGCCTCGGATTGTACCACGTTCGTGCGGCTCAGCGGCACGGCAACACGAAATGCACCGTTGTGCCCTGGCCGGGCGCACTTGTGGCCCAGATGCGGCCGCCGTGGGCCTCGACGATGCGTCGGGCAATCGCCAGGCCCAGGCCGGCGCCGCCGCTGGCGCGCGCGCGGGAGGTGTCGGCCCGGTAGAAGCGGTCGAAGATGCGCGGCAGATCCTCCGGCGCGATGCCCACGCCGCTATCGCGCACCTCGAACAGCACCCCGTCAGGCTCCGCCCCTGCCACCAGCACGACCGTGCCGCCGGCAGGCGTGTGGCGCAGGGCGTTGCTCACCAGATTGCCGAGCACCTGGGCAATGCGCTGCGGATCGGCCGTGAGCTCGGGCAGCGCGGGGCCAGGCTCAACTCGCAGTTCCACGCCGCGCTCCTGGGCCTGGTGGGCAAAGGAGCGGCGGGCATCCTGCAGCAGGCCGGCCGGGTCAACCAGCTCGGGGGCGAGGGCCAGTTGCCCGGCATCGGCGAGGGCGAGCAAGCGCAGATCCTCGATCAGGCGCTCCAGGAGCGCGACCTCGTCGAGCAGCCCCGCGACCTGTTCGGGGTCGGCTCGGTAGACGCCATCCTCGATCCCCTCCAGGCGCCCCTTGATGATCGAGAGCGGGGTGCGCAACTCGTGGGCCACATCGGCAGTCAGCTGGCGTCGCTGCCGGTCGGCGTCCTCCAGGGTATCGGCCATCCGATTGAAGCTCCGGGCGAGGTCGGCCACCTCACGCACGGGGCCAGGCTGGACGCGCACCTGGAGATTGCCGGCCGCCATGGCGTGGGCGGCGGCATCGAGCTGGCGCAGGGGCTTGCTGATCCGGCCGGAGAAGAAGGCCGCCAGGGCGAGCAGGATGGCCGTGAGGGCAAGGCCAGCACCGAGGATGCTGCGCGCAAAGGTGGCAAAGCCGCCCGGGCTGCCGGGCGCGCCGCGGTAGACGATCACCAGCGCGCCGACCTGGTTGCCATCAAGGCGAATGGGAACCGAGCGCACCGTCACCCCCTCGCCGGAGCCGTCGCCGTCGAGCAGCGGCAGCGGCATACCCGGCGCGGGCTGGGGCGCGGGCCGCGGCGTCCGGCTGGCCACCACGCGGCCCTCAGCATCGAGCAGCGATATCGACTGCAGGTTGGCTGTGCGCAGTTCGCGCTCGATCGGGCCGAAGCTGCGCTCGACATTGGCCCAGGAGCCGTTGCGCTCGTAGAGCTGGGCCAGCCGGCGCGCCTCGGTGCGCGCAAAGATCTCCGGCCGCGCTTGCCAGCGGTCGGGACTGCGCTGGGCGCTCTGGGTGATCAGCCAGAAGACGGTGAGCATCCCGCCCACGCTGAGCACGATCACGAGGCCGAAGGCGGTGAGCATCAGACTGAAGATGCGGGGGCGCATAGACATCAGCACGTGTCAGGCTCGGCAAACTTGTAGCCCACCCCATACACGGTCAGGATGTAGCGCGGCGCGCCGGGTTCGGGCTCGAGCTTGCGGCGCAGGTTCTTGATATGGGCATCGACCGTGCGGTCGTAGCCGCTGTAGCTCACGTCGTAGACCTGGTCGAGCAACTGGCTGCGGGTGAAGGGGCGGCCGGGCTCGCGAGCGAGCACGGCGAGCAGGTCGAACTCGGTGGCGGTGAGCTCGACCGGTGCGCCGTCGCGGCGGACACTCCGGCGCTCCAGGTCGATGCTCAGGCCGCCGATCTGCATCGGGCCAGCGGGGGCGGCCGCACCCTCGCTGCGGCGCAGGACGGCGCGCACGCGCGCCACCAGTTCACGGGGGCTGAACGGCTTGGTGATGTAGTCGTCAGCCCCCAACTCCAGGCCGATCAGCCGGTCGCTCTCCTCGACCCGCGCGGTCAGCATGATGATTGGCAGGGTGCGCGTGGCCGGATCCTGGCGCAGGGCGCGGGTCACATCGAGGCCGTCCATACCGGGCAACATCAGGTCGAGGACGAGCAGGGCCGGGCGCTCCGTGCGGGCGAGCCGCAGGGCCGAGGGGCCATCGCCCGTCGTGACCACGCGGAAGCCGGCCCGTTCGAGGTAGTCACGGGCGATCTGCACAATGCCGGGCTCATCATCGACAACCAGGATGGTGCGGGGCATGGTCGTAACCTCAGTGACCTATTCAACCCGCGGGTCGTGGCCGGCAGGCGTGGTGGGGCCGGCAGGCGTGGCGGGGGCGGTGGGTGGCTGCCCGCCGCGGCCCTGCTGGAAGAGGCGCAGCAGCAGCCAGGCCAGCAGGGCGATGGCCACCAGCTGGGCCAGCCCGCGCAGCAGCTCGAAGGCAACACCGAGCCAGCCAAGGCTATACCAGGGCCAGAAGCCACCGTGCTGGTGGCCGCCGTGGCGTGCCGTACCGTGCATCCGCGACGGGCCGGCGCCACGCTCCGGGCGCTCAGCGAAGAAGTCCGGCGGCCCACCGCGCCCACGCTCCGCGAAGCGACCACCGGGGCCGTAGGGCGGCTGGCCGGCCTGGGGCGCTGCGGGCGCCTGGACAGCCGGCGCTGCCGTGGGCGCGCCGGTCGTGGCCATGAACCGCGCGGCCACCAGGCCCACGCCGAGGACGGCAAGCAGCGCCAGGCCGGCCAGCGCCACCGCCAGCCAGGCGAGCCAGTTACGTGATCGTTCCATATTCGAAACCTCCAGCAATTGAGCATCTGTCACACGCAGGCTCAGCATACGGACCAATTGTGAAGGTCGTATGAAGAGGTGGCGAAGGGATCGGGGAGGGGCGGACGGCGCTAGACAGGGGGCCAGGGCACGTTCGGGCCGGGGCCGGGGGAGGGGAAAACGCCGGTATCGATCAG
This sequence comes from Chloroflexaceae bacterium, assembly GCA_034432515.1. Classification (GTDB taxonomy): domain Bacteria; phylum Chloroflexota; class Chloroflexia; order Chloroflexales; family Chloroflexaceae; genus JACAEO01. The sequence goes on from DAOUBZ010000147.1 coordinate 5,439, forward strand.
CCGATCCAGGCGGCGGCGCAGCGCGCGCAGTTCAACCTTGTCGAGCAGTTCTTCGAGCGAGCGGGCGACGGCATCGCCGGCATCGAGGCGAGCGCGAAAGGCGCAGAGCGAGATGACCACCTCACCGGGCAGCGGTTCGCCAACGAAATCCCAGAGCACCGTGCGGAGCTTGGGCTCGTGGTGGAAGCAGATCCCGTGGTCGATCGCCCAGAGGCGGCCATCGACTCCCTTGAGGGCGTGGCCACTCTTGCGATCGGCATTGTTAATCAGACAATCGAAGGCGCAGAGCCGGCGGATCGTCGCCTCGTAGCCCCCCTCCTTGAGCATGGTGAAGAGATGCGACTGCTCGTCATTGACGATAAACAACTGCACCATACCGACGCCATAGGGGCCATCGCGCAGCACGGTGGGCGGCACCAGGCCGAAGCCAAGGGCCTCGGACACCAGGTAGGCGGCGACCTCACGGCGGTAGAGCGTGCCGCGGGTGAAGTCCCAGAGCGGGCGCTCGCCACGACGCGGCTTGTAGACCGCCAGCACGCGCAACTCCTCGTAGGTCAGCGTAGCGAGCAGCGTATAGTTGCTGCTGTAGGGCAGCGTCGTCTCAATCGACAACTCGCCGCGGGCCAGAACTTCCAGCACGCGGGCGACTTCAATCGTCTGGGGTTGTGGCTCATCCATAGCGTCATCTTATCCGTGCGAGGGACCGTGGCCGTTGCGCTGGGGGCAGAAATGGCCGGCGGGGTCGATCGGGCGACCGCAGTTGCCGCAGATCGCACGGCCGGCGGCAACGACCTGCACGGCGTGGTTGCTGAGCGCGCGCATCTGCGGGCGGGTCGCCGAGAAACGCGCAGTCGGCTGGTCCTCCTCCTCGTCCTCAGCGGCGGTAGCGCCCTGGATGAGCAGCACGACCAGGTCGCGATCGCTGTCGTAGCCCAGGCCCATCTGGCCGACGCGAAACTCTGGCTCGAGCGGTTCTTCCAGGCTCATATCGGTGACCAGCAGGTCATCGGAAGTGGCGAGGCGCGGGTTCTTTTCGGCGAGGCTATCGAGCAGGCGACTGATGGCATCGGCGAGGGCGCGCACCTGTTCCTTCTCGGCGAGCAGCGTGATCACGCGGCTGCCACGGCGCGCCTGCACATAGAAGACGCGCTGTCCCTTGGGGCCAACGGCGCCCACGGTGATCCGCTGCACCGCATCCAGGTCGTAGGTAAACTCAGACATGCTCCTGCTCTAGGTGCCTGGTCGCCGCTGGCGGGGCTTCGCCATTGTCGGCAACCGAGCGCTCGGCGGGCGACGCCGAGGCGGTGGGCTCGGCGCCGTCCGCGGGCTGCTGGGCCTCGGCGGGCGGCTCGGGCTTCGGCCAGAGGTGCTCAAGCGAGCCGGTATCGTTGAACGCGACCAGCCGCGGCCCCATGCGCTCAAAGGCAATCGCGGTGAGTGAGCACGGGTTGATCACCAGCCGCTGAAAGAGATCGATATGCATCCCCACGTAGTAGGCAATGGCGAGCTTGATAATGTCAGCGTGTGAGACAACCGCAATGATCTGCTTCGGGTGCTGATGGCGCAGCCCATCGAGGGCCTGGACCATGCGTATTTGGGCCTCGCCCAGGGTCTCGCCATTGGGGAAGCGTGTACCACTGGGGTAGAACTGGACGCCCGGCCACAGTTCGTGCTTGTAGAGCTCCTTCAGTTCTGCGCCCTGCCACTCGCCATAGCGTACCTCGCCGATCTGTTCGACCAACCGCAGCTGCAGCCCACGGGGCTGCGCGATGGCGGTTGCCGTCTCGACACAGCGCTCGAGCGGGCTGGTATAGATCGCCGCGATCGGCAGATCGCCGAGGCGCTGGCTCAGCGACTCGGCCTGGGCCCGGCCATCATCATTCAGGTGGACACCGGGGGTCCAGCCCGCGAGCCGCCCGTGCACCCAGTCGTTGGCGCCATGGCGGATCAGCAGCATCAGGGTCACGCACAACTCCTTATGGTTACCGACTCTTGTTGTATCATACCACAATCAACCGGCGGCTTCAGGGCCAACAGGCTGCTGCAACGTTCGCCTTCCGCGGCGGGGTGATGGGCAGCTCCGCGGCCCGACAAGACGTTTTCTCGGTGGTGTTGGCGGCT
>DAOUBZ010000148.1:0-10322 GCA_034432515.1 Chloroflexaceae bacterium
CTTACGGACGCCGCGCGCTGCGTCCGTACGTTCCGCAGCATCGGCGTGTCACGCCACTGGTGTTGTCAGCCGCTCTCCCGCAAAGCCTCCACCCCCTCGCTGGCCTCCCAGGGCAGCTTCAGCTCCGGGCGCCCGACGTGGCCGTAGGCCGCCAGTTGCTGGTAGAGCCGGCCCTGCGAGCGGGCGGCCAGCCCGGCCATATCGAAGCGGCGGATGATCCCGCCAACGCTGAAGTCGAAGGCCTGCGCCACCCGCGCCGAGAGCTCTTCATCGCTCAGGGTTCCGCTGCCGAAGCTCTCGGCGCGCACGCTGACCGGCTCTGCGAGGCCGATCGAGTAGCTGAGCTGGATCTCGCAGCGGCTGGCCAGGCCCGCCGCCACCACGCAGCGGGCGGCGTGCCGCGCGGCGTAGGCGCCGGTGCGATCGATGCGGGTCGGGTCCTTGCCACTCAGCGCGGCGGTGCTCTGCCGGGCATAGCCACCATAGGTGTCGGCGCCGGTCTTGCGACCGGTCAACCCGGCGTGTAGGGCCGGCCCGCCCTCCAGCACCGGCCCTTCAGGGTTGATCTGGATGCGTGTCTGCTCGTCGGGGCGGAGTGGCTCCTGGGCGAAGACCGGCTGAATGACCAGTTCACGCACCAACTCGCGCAGCCGGCTGAGTGACAGATCGGCCCGGCGCTGGCTGGCAACCAGGGTGAGGCTGTGGATGCGCCGGGGGATGTCGTCCTGGTACACAACGCCCACCTGGACCTTGCCATCGGGTGCGAGGTCGTCGGGCTGGGCCAGGCAGACCGTGTCCAGGCGGCGCGCCAGCCGGTTGGCCAGGTAGATCGGCAACGGCAGCAGCACCGGCGTCTGGGTGCAGGCGTAGCCGAAGAGCGTCACATTCTCCTGGGCAACCAGGGTATCCAGATCGCCGTCCCACCCGTCGGGGGCCTGCGGCTCCTCGAACTGGTTGGTCATCACGGTGCAGGTACGCCCATTGAAGCTACCGCGGTCATAGCCAGCTTCGAGGATGACCTCACGGGCGACGCGCGGCACGTCCACACTGGCTGCCGCCGCGCACTTCAGCGCCACGAAGAGGATCCCGGTCGAGACGGCGCACTCGGCGGCAACGCGGGCATAGCGATCCTGCCAGAGCAGGTGGCCGACCAGGGCGTCGCTGATCTGGTCGCAGAGCTTGTCGGGGTGGCCGGCCGTCACCGACTCAGAGGTGAAGACATACTCACTGGCCATTGGTCACTCTTCTCTCGTGGGCGGGTAGCGGACGCTGGCTGGCCTTGATCAGCTCGCTGGCGAGGTACGGGACGGTCGCGAGCCCGGCGATGAGCAGCCAGTCAGCCGGACCGAGCGGCACGGTTCCGAGCAACCCGCGCAGCCCGGGCAGCAGGGTCGCCGCGCCCTGGAGGCCGAGGCCGCTGCCGACTGCGAAGGCCATGTACGGGTTCGGCAGGGACGGCTCGTGGTCGAGGAACCAGTGGTGCTCGGAGCGGCAGCTGATCGCATAGAGCAGCTGCGAGGCGGTGAGTGTACTGAAGACCAGGCTGCTGGTGCGCGGCCCCGGCCCGTAGCGCGCCAGGCCCCAGCCGTAGGCGCTCAGGGTCGTCGCTGTGAGCAGCGCGCCCTCGAGACCGATGCGCTGCACATCGGCGCGGTTGAACATCGTTGCCCGGGGATCCCGTGGCGCTTGGCGCAGAACGTCAAAGTCCGGCGGCTCCAGGCCGAGCGCCAGTTCGGGGAAGACATCGGTGACCAGGTTGATCCAGAGCAGCTGCAGCGGCGACAGCGGCTCGCCCAGGCCGATTGCCGTGGCTATCAGGGTAAGCCCGATCTCACTGGTGTTGCTGGCGACAATGAAATGGACCGCCTTCTTGATATCGCTGTAGATCGTGCGCCCCTGTTCGATCGCCTCGACGATCGTCGCCAGGTTATCGTCGCGCATCACCATATCGGCAACTTCCTGGGCGACTTCGCTGCCGCTGGCGCCCATCGCGATGCCGATATCGGCTGCGCGCAGCGCCGGCCCGTCGTTGATGCCGTCGCCGGTCATAGCAACGATATGGCCGGCGCGCTGCAGGGCCTGCACAATGTAGAGCTTGTGGGCCGGACTGACCCGTGAGAAGATGTCGACCCGCTCGGCCAGGCTCTGCAGCACCTCGGGCGGCAGGCTTTCGAGCCGCGCCGCGTCCAGACTCTCGAGCTGGCCGTCGCGGCTCAGCCCGATCTGGCGCGCGATCGCCATCGCGGTGGCGCTCTGGTCGCCGGTGATCATGATCGTGCGCACACCGGCGGCGCGCAGCTGTTCGATCAGCGCCGGAATCTCGGGCCGCGGCGGGTCGGCGATGCCGGTCAGGCCCGCCCAGATCAGGTCGCGCCGCTCCTCCGGCAACCCATCGGCAGGCAGCCAGGCCACGCCCAGCACGCGCAGCGCCTGGCTGGCCATGCGCTCATTCTCGGTGATGATGCTGGTCCGCTCGGCGTCGCTCAGCGGGCGCACCTCGCCCCGCTCGTACAGCCGGTCACAGAGGGCCAGCACCTGGTCGGGGCTGCCCTTCACCGCCAGGAGATACCCGGCGCCGTCCTGGTGCAGTGTGTCCATGAAGCCGCGCCCCTCGCTGCGCAGCCGCACCCGCAGCAGCGGATGGCGCGCGCGGAGCGCCTCCACGTCGATGCCCGCCGCGAGTGCCGCGCGCACCAGGGCCACTTCGGTTGGCGTACCGTTGAGCTGTGGCCCGTCGGCGCCGGCCTCGACCACGACCTCGCTGCAGAGGCTCGCCAGGCGGAGCACGGTGGCCAGCTCGGAGTCCGCTGCGGGCTGCACGGCCTGGCCCCGGAGGGCGAAGGCGCCATCGCGGTGCTCGTAGCGAACGCCGCCCGCCACCAGCGCGACCAGGCTCATCTCGTTGCGGGTGATCGTGCCGGTCTTATCCAGGCAGAGGTACTCCACCGCGCCCAGCGTCTCGACGGCGACCAGGCGCCGCACCAGCACGCCCTGCTGCTCGAGCCGGCGCAGCCCGAGGGCCAGGGTGGTGGTGGCAACCGTGGGCAACCCCTCGGGCACGGCGGCCACGGCGAGGGCGATGGTGGTCTTGAGCATCGGCACCAGGGCCTGGCCCCGCAGCAGGCCGAGTGCGAACACCCCGCCGCAGATCAGCAGCGACGCCGCCACCAGCTGGCCGCTCAGCGTGCGCAACTGGCGCTGCAGCGGCGTCTCGGGCTGCCGTGCCTCGCCCAGCAGCCGCTGGATCTCGCCCACCTCGGTGGCCTGGCCGGTGGCAACCACCAGCGCCCGTCCGCTGCCGCCAGTGACCACCGTGCCCCGGTAGACCAGGTTAGCCCGGCTGCCGAGCGGCACATTGCGCTCGTCCAGGGTCGCCACATGCTTGCTGACCGGCAGGCTCTCGCCGGTCAGGGCCGACTCGTCGACGCTGAGCTGATCAACCTCGATCAGGCGTGCGTCGGCAGGCACGGCCATGCCCCGGCGCAGCACGATCAGGTCGCCCGGCACCACCTCTGCGCCGGGCAGGTCAAACTCCTGCTCGTCACGCACCACCCGCGCGTGGGGCTGGAAGCCGCGGTTGAGCCCGGCGATGGTCTGCTCGGCCCAGTACTCGGTGCTGAAGCCGATCCCGGCATTCAGGGCCACCACACCGAGGATCACCACCCCGTCGAGCAACCCGCCGGTGAACAGCGAGACCAGGGCCGAGACGCCGAGCAGCGCGACCGGCAGGCTGGCGAACTGTTCGAGCATGATCTGCAGCGGCGAACGGCTGATGGCCTGGGGCAGCCGGTTCAGGCCGTACTCGCGTAGCCGCTCGTTGGCATCGACCGCGCTCAGCCCGTGGCTGGGCGAGCTGTTCAGCAGCAGCGCGGTTTGCTCTGCATCGAATAGGTGCCAGGGGTGGTGTGCCTGCTCACGGCGCCCGCCCTCGCCACAGTCGATCCCGCTCAGGATGCGCTGCACCAGCTGCTCCACGTCCTGGTGATGGAGCAGCGGGTCAAAACAGACCAGCAGACTGCCAGTGAGCTGGTTGGCGACGGCCGAGGTGATGCCTGCGCGGCCGCGGAGCGCCCGTTCGAGGCGCGCCTGCTCGGCCTGGTCGCGGTAAAGGCCAGCGATACGCAGCCGCAGCCGCCCGGGGGTGCGATGGACCACCGTCACCGTCACGGCGCGCACGGCCGGCGCCGGTGCGGGGGGCGGTGCGGGTAGGGTGGTGGGCGGGGCCGGCGGCGTGGGCAGGGCGGGGGGCGGCGCGGCCGGGAGAACCTGGGGGGCAACGGTCACCACATCCAGCGGGTAGCTCTGGCTGATGACGTGGCCCGCGGAGACGACCAGCAGGTCAAGCGGTTCGCCCGTACTGGTGCGGGCCGGGCGCAGGCGCACCAGCACGTCCTCCCTGATCTTCAGCCAGGAGACACTGATATCGCCGCGCCGGAGCTCGATCTCGCCGCGCTCATCGACCTGCAGCACCAGTTCGCGGCCAACATGCAGGCGGATCGTCGCCGCCCCGACGCGCTGGCGGATAAGCAGCGGCTGGGTCAGGCGCAAGGCCAGCGAGCGGGCGCCGGGCCGGGCGGGGATATGCACGGCCTCCAGCCGTTCCAGAACCTGCGGATCCTGGAGGATGGTGTCGAAGGTCGGGCGCAGGCCATAGCGTTCGAGCGCCGCGCGGAAGACCGTTCCGGGGATGGTGCGCTGCGACAGGTCGCTCAGCGCCACGATCAGGCCGCGGGCGGTGCCGCCGGTCGCGAAGACCTGTTCGAGCAGTCGGCCAAGCTCGACCGTGGCGGGCTCGGCCGCTGGCTCTGCGTACAGGGTATTCATCGGGCTACTGCCCCGCGCGCCGGGCGCGATGGACGGCGAGGATGGTCGCCGCGTTGGCGAGCAGGGTACTGGCCGGCCCGAGGGCCCGGCCGCGGGCGATCTGCACGATCCCCGCGCCAACCAGCCCGACGAAGAGCAGCGTATCCAGATCCACGGCGCCGCGCGAACTGCGCAGCACCAGGTGTTCGAGGCGCTCAACCCGTTCGCTCACGACGTCGAGGACCGAGTGCGATGGGGGCTGGGGCGGCTCGAGGCTGAACAGTTGGCCCGCTGCGGCTGCGGCGGCCAGGTCGGCCAGGTCGCCGTGGTAGTGGAGCAGGAGACTGGCGGTGAGCGGGTTGGCCTCGGCGTAGGCCACACCGGCGCAGCCGGCGAGGTCACGCTCGGCGCGGGTGAAGAACGCGTCGTCCCCTTTGCGGGCCGGAATGCGCAGGCGCAACCGTTCGCCGGCCTGGTGGGCAACATAGGCTGCTGGCAGCATAGGCCCCCCTACGGCTCAGATGCAAGATCGACTGGCTGCTCTTCGGCGAGCAACTCGGCGAGGAGTTCGCCACCGGTCTCCTCCACTGGCGGCGCGACCCGCTCGGCGTGCAGTTCAGCCTGGACCTCAGCCAGCACATCGCTGAGCGACTCGGCGACCAGGGCCATTGTCTCGCGCCCGCGCTCGAAGCCGATGACGGCCGCCTTGATCCCGCGCTTGGCCAGCGTGCGAGCATGGGGCGCCAGGGCGGGTGCCAGGTCGCGGGCGGCCAGCGTGGCGCCAATGCCAATGGCCAGCCCGGTCAAGAAGCTTACGGGATTGCTCGCCACAGTCGTACCTCAATTCAGAATCACGGTCCACGTGAGCCGGTCGTCACTAGGCGGGAGATGTGGCTGGTGGGTGCACCAAAGAACGACCGGCCTTGCGGGCCAGCGTGGCTCCAGGGTAGCACAGGCAGCTGCGCGTATGCGTTGCAAGTGTGCCATTCAGCGGGAAACTTTGCACACGGGTGCTTACCAGCCGCCCCCCGAGCGTCCGCCGCCGAACGAGCCGCCCGCGCCCCCGCCGCCGAACGAGCCACCGGTGCCGTGCATGCCGCCCCAGCCCGAGCCGCCCCCGCCGCCGCCCTTGCCCCAGCTGCCGCTACCACCCCAGCCGCCGGTGGCAATGATGATCGGCCCGGGGCCGGGCATGTTCGGCCGGTCGTAGGACCGTAGCTGGTTGGCGATGTCGCGGGCCTCGTCGCGGATCTGCTCGGCGAGCTTCAGGGTGCGGTTCAATTCGTCCTCGCCGGTGATCGGCAGGCGGATCTGGTCGAAGCTGCTCCGCAGTACCGCGAGCCGCTGGTAGAGCGTGCCGGGCGCCCGGCCACGGACCCGCGCGCCGATCGCCTCGGCGGTTGTCAGCTGGTTGCGCGCATCGGTCAGCGTGGCGTTAACCTTCGTCCGCAGTTGCTCGAGGCGCTGCACGTCGTCGTAGGCCGTCTGGTAGGCGCCCTGGGCCTCACCCTGCAGGGCCTGGTAGCTGGCGACCAACTCTTCGAGCGCGGCGCGGCGCTGCTCCTCTTCCAGTTGCAGGGCGCGGGCGTCGAGGGTGCGGGCGTGCTCGAAGCGTTCGACCAGGGCCTTGACCGCCGCGAGGCTGGCGGGCTTGATGTCGGCGCCGTGCAGGTTCACAAACTTGGCGATCTTGTTCACCTCGCCACTGACGATTGGCGCGAGGCGGTCGGCCTGCTGGCGCAGCTTCTGCATGGCCTCGGCCTCCGAGCGAGCCAGGGCGAGCGCCTCGTCGGCCAGGCGATCGGCGCTGGTCGCTGCGGCGGCAAGGCGCAGCCAGTCGGGCTTGGGCTGCCGGGCCTCGGCCTGCGCGATCGCAAGCTGCTCGGCGGCCTGCGCGAGTTGCGTTTCGGGGACCTTGCTCACATCAGGGTCGTGGCTGCGCACGAACTCCTGGCCGGCGACGATGCTACGCTCAGCCTCGGCGAGCAGGGCGCGGGCCGAGTCGCGGGCGGTCTCCAGGTCGGTGAGCCGGGTGATGATCGCCTCGACCAGTTCGTCGACGAAGGCGAGCTCCTGGTCGGCGGCATCGAGCTTCTCGCGGGCGACGAGGAACTCCTGGGCCTCCATGGCATTGGCGGCGCGGGCCTGCTCCCAGTGTTCGTGGGCGCGGTCGGCGGCAGCCTGGGCCTCGCTGCCATTGCCACGGATATCGCTCCAGGTACTCTCGGCGAACTCATCGACGAGATCGAAGACACGGCGCCCCTCAGCGATGCGCTCAGCGGCGCGGCGCCCGCGGGCCTCAAGCTCGGCGATGCGCTGTGCGTTCTGCTCGCGCAGGGCGGGCGCGCCGCTGCCGCGGGCGATGGCGGTGGCCAGATGGGCCTGGGCCGCCTCCAGGTGGGGCGTGGCCGCCTGGGGCCCGCTGCCCTGGAGCGCATCGGCGGCGGCGGCGAGGGCCTGGTCGGCCTCGGCGAGCGCCTGGTGGCTGGCCTCAAGCCGGTAGCCCTGCCGGGCGAGCGGCTGGCCCGCCTCTTGTTCCTGGGCGATACCGGCGCGCAGCTGGCCGTAGCGCTCGGCGACGGCGGCGATCTGCTGGCTGAGCTCCGACGCTGCCTGGGCGGCGGCGACGGCCTCGGCGAAGGTGAACTTCTCGAGGGCCGTCGCGGCGCGCTCCACCTGCTGCCTGGCCGGGGCGAGGGCTGCCGATGGGTCGGCGATCGCTTCGCCCAGGGCCGCCAGCCGGTCGGCAGCGCCGGTTAGACTTTTTTTGCGCGGTCGACCTCCTCACGGGCCTGGCGCGCCTGCTCGTCCAGTTCGGCGCGCAGCCGCTCGACGACGGCCAGGTCCTCACCCACCGCCTGGGCCTCGGTCGTCACCGCGTCATAGGCAGTGGCGGCCTGGAGCAGTTGCTCGTTGGTGGGCTTCTCGCGGCGCTCGAGTTGCTCGGCGATGTCCTTGAAGCGGCCCTGCACTTCGGCAAAGCGGGCGCTGGCCGCCCCCTGGAGCTTGCCCAGGCGTTCGACATCGGCGGGCGCGTAGGAGACCCGGTCAAACTTCGCCTTCTCGGCGGCGGCGTTGAAGCGCTGGCCGAGGCCGGCGATGGCCGTACCGGCGCCCTCGCGGGCATCCTTGAGCCGCTGCTGGGCGGTGGCGCGGGCCTTTGCGGTGCGGCGCTGGCGGGCAAGGGCGTAGCCGCCGGCGCCCAGTGCGGCCAGGCCGCCCAGCCCGACGACGATCGGGGTCGGGTCGATGTTGATCCCACCGCCCGGAACCGGCGGGTTCACAATCGCCGCCTCGATCGCCCGGAGCGCCGTGGTGACGCCGCGCGTGAAATCACCGTCCGAGAGGCCGGGGTTGAGGTCGCCCTGACGGATCACCTCGGCATTGTTGTTGACGCTGAGCGCATCGCTCCAGCGGTCGCCGTAGCGGATCTCGCTGTAGCGGTCGTTGACCGCCACATAGATCGCGATCGTACCCGAGCGAAAGGCGCCATCGGCCCGCGCCAGGCCGTCGTCCACCAGTCGTTCGGTGAAATCGTCGGGGCCGCCACGGTCAACGATATAGACCGCGACATCGGCGTCCCGGTTGAGCAGTGGACGCGCTGCGCGCTCCACTGCACCCCGGTCAAGGCGACCGCCGGGGTCGCGGATGAGTAACTGGCCCTGGGCCAGGGCCGGAACGGCCAGCAGCAGCAGGAGTGCTACGGCGGCCGCAAGACGGATCAACTGGCGCACGGCAGGATCTCCTCCGTTAATCCAGTGCTTGCTCCAGGTCGGCGAGAAGGTCGTCCACGTCCTCGATGCCGACGCTAAGGCGGACGAGGCCGGCAGGCACTTCCAGCGGCGAGCCGGCGACGGAGGCGTGGGTCATCGCGGCGGGCACCTCGATCAGGCTCTCGACGCCACCGAGGCTCTCGGCGAGGGTGAAGAGCCGGGTCCGCGCGACGATCTTGTGGGCGGCCCGCTCGCCACCCTCGGCCACGAACGAGACCATGCCGCTGAAGCCGTGCATCTGGCGCCGGGCGAGTTCGTGTTGGGGGTGCTCGGGCAGGCCGGGGTAGATGACCTGCTCGACCGCCGGGTGCTGCTGCAGGAAGCGGGCGATGGCCATAGCGTTTTCGCCGTGCTGGCGCATGCGTAGCTGCAGGGTCTTGATCCCGCGCAGCACCAGCCAGCAGTCGAAGGGGCCGGGCGTGGCGCCGGCGGCGTTCTGCACGAAGCGGAGCTTCGCGGCGAGCTCATCGTCGGCGGTGATCAGCGCGCCGCCCACCACGTCGGAGTGGCCGCCCAGGTATTTCGTGGTCGAATGGAGCACCAGGTCGGCGCCGAGTTCGAGCGGGCGCTGGCAGGCGGGCGAGGCGAAGGTATTATCGACGACCGTGAACGCGCCGCGCTCGCGGCCCACCGCGCTGATCGCGGCGATATCGGCGAGCTTGAGCAGCGGGTTGGTCGGCGTCTCAAGCCAGATCAGGCGGGTCTCGGGGCGCAGGGCCGCGGCCACCCGCGCGGGGTCGCGCGTGTCAACGAAGCTGGTGCTGATGCCCTTATCCTCCAGCACGCGCTTGAACAGGCGGTAGGTACCGCCGTAGACATCGTCGCCACAGAGCACGTGGTCGCCGGCTTTGAGCAGGGCCAGGGCAATCGTCGTCTCGGCGGCGAGCCCTGAGGCGAAGCACAGGCCGTGGGCGCCGCCCTCAAGCGCGGCCAGCGCCGTCTCCAGCGCGGTGCGCGTGGGGTTCCCGGAGCGCGCATAGTCATAGCCCTTATGGACGCCGACCGCCTCCTGGGCGAAGGTGCTGGTCTGGTAGATCGGGACGATCACCGCACCGGTAGCCGGGTCGGGCTCCTGGCCGGCGTGGATGGCGCGGGTGGCAAAACCGTACTCGGGCATCGTCGCCTCCCTCGATGTGCGGGCCACACTGAGGATTATAGCACGCGCCGCTTGTGGCGGGCGTTTGCACGTGGCCGTATAATTGAGTCGGAGCCATACAACCGACCAGGCGTGCCTATTGCTCCAGAGAACATGCTGCGGTATGATACGACAAAGGTAGCGACGGAGAAAGGCAGGGTTGCCATGAACGATGGTCTGATCATGTTCGGCATCATGATCTTTGTGCTGGTGGCGCAGGGCCTGCTCTGGGCGTGGGTGTTCATGGAGCGCAAGCGCAAGGTGCCCGAGGCAAAGATCATGAACCTGCGCGAACTCTACGAGTGGTCGCGCAAGGGCATCGAGGACTACTACCGCCGCCAGGTCGAAAACCGCCGGCAGAGCAGCAGTATGCGCAGGCGTTAGTCAAGATCGGGGCGCCCCGGGGGGGACGCGAGGACACGAGGATGCGACGGGGTGACCGGGTGAACAGGGGTGCGACGCCCGCCCCGTAGGGGCGCCCCGGCGGGGGCCCCCCCGCCCCACCGTCGCCGCCCGAATCCCCATTCGCCGCCCCCCGCGACGAACCACAACCAACGAATGTTCCTGGGCGGCCCCGGAGGGTGGGCGGCCCACCCGCATTCCCCCGTGTT
>DAOUBZ010000149.1:0-2187 GCA_034432515.1 Chloroflexaceae bacterium
GTACGAAATCCGCGCAACCATGACCCTGCCGACAACGGTCATGCCCCCCGGGCACCCGTAACGACGTTCGCGCCGTGAGGTGGCGGAGCGACGGCCCGCCGGGCCGTCGCTCCGCCGCACCGGGCGGGTTGGCCCCGTTGGGCCGCCCGTATGGGGTGGTGGGCGGCGGCGCGTGCAGGAATCGGCGCACACCCGGTGGCTACTTTTCGCCGCGGGGCCAGAGCGTCCAGATGGCGGCCGCAGCGGCGGCCCACCAGGCCCGGCTGGCCTCCTTCTCGAGGCCTCGGGTCCGCAGTTGTACCCCACCGAGGAACAGGCCAGTGGCCATCACCCCGCCGGCCAGCCGGTCGTTGGAGCGCTCGACACGGCGCATACCCCGCTCCAGGCGTGACAGGTCGGAGCGCATCTGGATCTCGCCCCGGTTAGCCGAGCGGTAGTAGGTGTCCATCTGGCGGGGCAGGGCCAGCAGCAGTTGGCCCAGGTCACTCAGTTCCTTCTGGGCGCGCTCGGCCCAGTTGATGCCGTTGCGCTCGCGGTCGAGCAGCATGCGGGCAAAGGGGCGCAACTCGTGAAACAGATTGACATCGGGGCAGATCTCGGTGGCCAGGCCGGCGACCATACTCAGCGCCCGGCCAAAGTAGAGCAGATCCTGGGGGATCTGAAACGGCAGATCGTAGACGATGTCCTTCGTCTCCGCGAAGATCGCCTCCATGTCGATATTCGTCATCTCGCGCATCGTCCGGTTGAACGAGTGGCGCAGCATGATCTGCACCGCCTGGACGATCGGGCGCCGGTCGGCGCCGGGGAGGATCATGTTCAGCTTCTCGAGTGAGTCGACGATCCGCTCAGCATCGTTGGTCGCCAGCCCGACGACCCCGCCGCGAACCACGTCCATGGTCTGCGGTGGCAGGGCGCCAACCATGCCGAAATCGACGAAGATCAGGGTAAACGGCCGTCCCGGAGCGACAGAATGGGCCTCGGCGTCGCCGAACAGGTGCCCGTCGGGCAGGACGCCATTGCCATTCGGCGTGGCACCGGGTGGCTGGCTCCCGTTGACCGAGGGCTGAAAGGTGATCGGGAGTTCGGCATCGACGCGGACAAACAGGTTCCCCGGATGCGGATCGGCGTGAAAGAAACCATCGATGAAGAACTGCTTCAGGTAGCAGTTATTCAGGCGTGCCGCCAATTCCACCCGGCTCACCCCAAGCGCCTCGAGCGTCTGCAGGTCATTGATCTTCACCCCGCCGATCCGCTCCATCACCAGCACACGCCGCGTCGTGAGCTCGGTAAAGGCCTCGGGGATGTAGATTCCCTGGACCCCGGTGAAGTTCCTGCGGAAGGTGGCGGCATTGCGCGCCTCTTCCACATAGTCCAGCTCCTGCATCAGCACTTTGGCGAACTCGGCGAGCAGCGCCTCCAGGTCGGCGCGGCGCCGGATCGGCGGATAGTTCTTGATCAAGCGCACCACCCAGGACACCGCGCTGAGATCGACCTCGATGATCTTGTCGATGTAGGGCCGCTGCACTTTGATCGCCACCTCACGGCCATCGTGCAGCGTGGCGAAGTGGACCTGGCCGAGCGAGGCGGCGGCTACCGCCTCCTGCTCAAAGCTGCGGAACAACTCACTTGGCGGCGCGCCCAGTTCCTCAATGATCACCTCAAGCACGTGACCGGCCGGCGCGGGCGGCACCTCGTCTTGCAGGCCGGCCAGTTCGTAGCGCACCGCATCGGGCACCAGATCGGCGCGCGACGAGAGAAACTGGCCGAGCTTGATCTGCATCCCGCCCAACTCCAACGCCAGGCCACGGAAATCGCGGGCCAGGCGCGTCCAGCGCCGCGTGGCGCTGCGCCGCACCGCCCAGCGCGCCAGGCTGAAGCGGGCCAGGAAGATATCCCAGACAAAGATATGGACGACCACCCTGAAGAGGAACGAGGACACGCGCAGGAACCGCTGACGAGGATGAAACTCCGGCGCTACACTCGGGCGAGGCAGCGCAGTCTGGTCAGGGATCGCCGGCTCAGAACTGGGGAGCTGTGTTTCTTCAGTCATATTCGCCATCGGTTCGTTTGCCCTCCACAGGATTATACCAGAAACACCGTTACGCCGCGGGCGCCGGCCACCCGGGCAATTGCAGAGTCTTTGGGGCAAGCCCCAAACCCCAGGGTTGCTCGTTGGTTTTGGCGGCT
>DAOUBZ010000150.1:0-5486 GCA_034432515.1 Chloroflexaceae bacterium
GTCACCCCGAGCAGAGCGAGGGGTCTTGCGCGACCCGCTCAGATTCCTCGCTGCGCTCGGAATGACAAGCATGCGGCATCTTCAATCGTAATTGGTCTTCCAGGGTAAGGTGCGGGCCGGCGACGCGAAGGTAGCGCTTCGCAATTGAGACGACCAGGCGCAGGTTGTGGCGGGCCAGGGTGGCCCGGGCATCATCACCTTGGGCGATCTGCCGAAGGAGCTGCGGGTCGGCGGGTGGAAGGTTGCTCCTGACCGCTGCCCGGGCCTCAACCCCGGCGCGTAGCGCGGTGATCAGGGCTGCTTCGATCTCGGCCTCGAGGATGGGATGCTCGGTCAGGACACCGAGCGGATGCTCCAATGGATCAAGCGGCATGGCGGGCCTCCAGGAGTTGGGCAAACAACTGATCGGCCTCGCCGCGATACAGCTGCTCGTTTGTGAGCGTGACAATGGTCAACCCTGTAGCCTGCAAGGCAGCACAGCGGGACGCATCACGCTCGGCAGTGAGGGCGTGCACGCCGCCATGAACCTCGATCACCAGGGCGTGGGCGGGTAGGAGCAGATCACAGGCGAAGGTGAGCACGCGGGCCTCAACCACTGCATCGGCGGCAGTGAAGCGCCACGGGGCGGACTCGGTGCGCCACAGGCTCCACTCCCAGCTGCCGGCGAGATCGGCGTGCAAGGTAAGCCCCGCTTCGAGGGCGAGCCACTGCAGCAGCGACTCGGCCGGCGTCGGATTAGCGATACGCCAACGGCGGCGGCGTTCTCGCGCCGCGGTGAGCACCTTGCGCATCTTCGTCGCGCCATGTTTCGCGACCGCTCGCTCGTAGAGGGCGCGCTGGCGAGAGCAGTAGCCCGCCTCGCCCAAGGCTGCGCGCAGTTGCGCCTGGCGGGCAACACCTCCGGCTCGCCCAAGAGCCTGCTGATAGCGCCGGTAGCCGTTCTCGCCCAGGACGGCCTTAATTTGCGCCTGCCGTGCGCGGCCTCCAGCACTCTGCTGGGCGCTCACAGCGCCACCTCGTCAGGGACGCGGCCAACGGCGCCGAGGAAGCGGTGGATATCGCCGGGGTCGCGCAGGCGGAAGCGCTCGCCGTTCAGTGCTGTCACATGGATGACAACGAGGCGACCCAGGTCGGCGGCATCGTTGCCGTTCTCGTCAAGCAGAACGTAGGTGCAGAGGTGCAGAGGGAAGCCGCTGGCGCGGCTATGGAAGAGCGCAGCGCTGATCGGCGGCGCATCGAGCGTCGGGTGCATGCAGGAGTCCTTCTGGTGAAGGCGGATACCTGCATACGATAAAACCACCGCGCTGCGGTGGTAGCTTCTGTGGAGTTATCGCCGTGGAGCCAGGGCGCCGAGGACGTTAGGGGGTGGGCACCCGCACTGTGAGCCCGGGTATCCGCTCGAAGTCCGGATCGTTCGTCGCCAGGAAGCCAAGTTTCTCGCGCTCCATCACGGCGACAATCAGCGAGTCATTCACCATGAGGCCGTGCTGCTCACGAAACACCCGGCTGGCGTGAAGATCACGATAGGTGAGCGGGAGGATATCGATCCGCGCCTGCCGCACGTCGCGCAGGATCGTGCGGTAGCGCGTGAGCTGCTGCACCACGTCCGGCCGCTGCTTCAGCAGGACCACAGCCTCAGCGGATCGCTGGGCCTGCCCCTGCGCCAGCACCTCGAGCACCATCGCCCGGTGGAGCACATCAGCAGTAACCGACACGCTCGTGAAGAGGCTGACTGCCCCGCGCGCCCCGCGCTCAAGGAGCTCACGGCATGCAGCATGAAGCTGGGCCTGCGGCGTCAGGGCGTAGACCAGCACGTTCGCGTCCAGCATCACCGACGCGCCATTGGGGATATCGGTAAGCGGACGGCTCATCGCTGGATGTCGTCAAGGTCAGCGTTGGCCAGGGCGATCTGCGGGTCGGCCAGGATCTCGTCAAGCTTTGGGATGGAAACGTCGGCGAAGAGCGAGCTAAGCCGGCTAACGGCCGCCAGTGCTTCCTGCGACCCAGGAGCAGGCACCGCGAGATCGGTGTCGTCCTCGATGAGCGACGGCTCAGAAAGGAGACGCTCAAGCATCTGCTCGGGCGTGAGGTGCAGCCGGGCCGCCCGCTCGCTGAGGCGGCGGTAGACATCCTCAGTGACCTGGAGGGTCTGCATACACCTGGCTCCTTTCTCACACGCTGTAGCCCTACAGCCATTCTATCAGATGAAATGTGGCAGCGCAGTTCCAAGCTACACCAGGCCTTGCCGAGCCAGCCTCTCTTATCGAGGCTGGCTCAATATCAGGAATCACCAGTGGAGCTTGCGCCCTAGTCGCGCCAGTAGCTGATCAATTGCCCCTGCGGGTTGTACAACGCACCGTCATCCGGGTCGCTGTTGCTCCAGATCGTGCCTGGGCCAGTATAGGGGAATGCCTTCGTCTCGCCGGGGGCCAGGCTCCCGCCGACGCCATCGTGGCGCTGGTTACCTTTGATGCTGCACATGATCCAGCCGTCAAGGTTCACCGCCTCGCCGCTCACGTTCTGAAGGGTCACCGTCTCGGCACGCTTGTCAATGGCAGCGATCTTCACCGGGAAGTTGGGCGCGGCGCCGGCATTGGGGTCAGCCTGGCAGTTGTTGTAGCTTGGCGGTGGGGGCTGGGCTCCCGGAGGCTGCGAGGCCGGGGGCTGCGGCTGCGGCGGGGCCACCGGCTGCGGCTGCCCCTGGCGTCCGTTGAGCACCTCGCGGCCAAGCAGGCCGAGCAGTACGACGTTCGGCCCAATCTCGGGGTGCAGCTCGAAGCGCCGCCGCTCGAAGTACTGCACGGTGTACGGCTTTCCCTCCAAGTCGGCGGTAATCTCGCCGGTCACCGGGAAGCCGAAGCGCTCGAGGCCGCCGTTGGCCCGCCAGTAGGCCGCGAACGCGCCGCAGACCTGGTGGCCGGTCTCGGGGAACGCCGTGCAGCCGGGGCCAGCCGGCGCGGCGCTCCCTTGCTGCCAGGGCGTGCCGAGCTGCTCCAATCGCTCGACGCCGAGACGGCCAGCGGTTACGCGCCCATCGGGCTGAATCTCCAGCCGGTCGCGCTCGAACCACTGCACCTGGAGGGGCGTCCCTTCCACAGTCTCGGCTGCCTGGGCGGTGATCGGGAAGCCGAAGACGGCGAGTCCGCCGTTCCGCTCCCAGTAGGCGCGGATCGGGCCGGCGATGCACTGCCCCGTCTCCGGGAAGCAGTGCTGGTCGGACTGGGCCTGGGCAGGGGCTGCGAAGAGAGCAAAGGTGCAGAGGAGCAGGGCGAGGAGGGCAAGTCGTGTCGCTCGCATGGGGTATCCCTTTCCGTTGCGACGATGCGACGGGTCGCTATCGCGTAACGGTATCACGGAGAGATGAGCAGAAGGCGACTACGGATCTCGATCGGAAATAACGATTCTGTTAGCAGTAGACTTGGCAGCAGATCAAGCTTGAGGCCGTGTGCTATACTCAACCCACATCGGCGCTCATCGAGTAACCGTTTCCTGATTGCGGCCACTCCAGATCCTGCATGCCCCGTATCTTCGATAATATCGAGCAGTCGCTCCTCCCAGCGCTCCGGCAGACACTGGAGGTGGCCGACCGGGCCGACTTCTGTGTCGGCTACTTCAATCTCCGTGGCTGGAAGCAGATCGATAGCCTCATCGACCGCTGGCCCGGTGGCCCCGGCCACTGCTGCCGGCTCCTCGTGGGGATGCAGCGCCTCCCTGGTGACGAGCTCCGCTCTGCGATGCGCATCGGAGGCGGCGAGGACGGCATCGACAACCAAACGGCCCTGCGCCTCAAGCGCCGGCTCGCCGAGGAGTTCCGCAACCAGCTCACCATCGGCGTGCCGACCGACGCCGACGAGGCCGGACTGCGCCGCCTCGCCGCGCAGATCCGCGCGCGCAAGGTGGTCGTCAAGCTGTTCTTGCGCCACACCCTTCACGCCAAGCTCTACCTGCTCCACCGCACCGACCCGGTCAACCCGATTGTCGGCTACCTGGGCAGCAGCAATCTGACCTTCTCCGGTCTCTCCTCCCAGGGCGAGCTCAACATGCTGATCGTCAGCCCGCTCGCCGGCCTGGCGATCGCGACCGGCGGTGGCTGGAACTACGCGCGGGTCTGGTTCTTCCGCTTTGTCGAGCTGCTTGCCACGCCGCTGATCTGGGGGGCGACGCTCCGCTTCGCCCGCTCGCTCATGAGCGGGTTCGGCGCGGACACCCACCCGATCCTGGGGCCGATTCTGGCGATCTTCGCCATGGCGATGGTCTTCAAGGCGCCGAAGCTGCTTGGCTTCGCCGCTCAGGAGGCGGTCACCGGCGCGCGCACGATGCTTCGGATGGCCGAGCGAGCAACCTATGCCTCGGTGATGGCGGGTGGAGCCGCCGGCGCGGCTGCCGGCGCGGCCGCGGCGAGCAGCGAGCAGGCGCCGACGATCTACGTCGATATGCGCGGTGCAGCGGCAGGGACATCCGGCGGATCGCGCCAGGAGTGGGATGGCCCATCCTTCGGCGCGCCTCCAGCGCAGGCCGCCCTGCCACCGCCCGCAGGGCCGACGATCATCGATCAGGAGTAGCGCCATGCAGGCCCTGATTGCCCTCTCTCCGCTGATCATCCGCGTGCTAAAGATCGTCGTCCCGGTGCTGCTCGGGCTGCTGCTCCTGCCCATCCTCGCGGCCTCGGCCATCCTGAACAAGAGCACGGTGGTCTGGCCGGTGGTCGCCCCGACGCAGGTGGCCGCCGGCCAGACCGCCTACCTGGCGACGGGCTGGACGATCAGCAGCCCGTTTGGCTGGCGCCCAACCCCGACAATCCGGGTGAGTGGGAGCTGCACGACGGGATCGACCTGGCCGGGCCGATGTTCTGCGACGGCTGCGCCGTACCGCCGATGGGCGACATCGAGGTGGTCTACGTCGGCTGGGACCAGCCCTATGCCGTTGAGCCGCAGAACGCCGGCGCCGGGGTGGTGGTCGATATGACCCTCCAACACCCGGAGGAGTCTGGCGCGATTCTGCTCCGCTACGGCCACCTGCAGCCCTACCAGGTCTGGGTGCGCACGCAGACCTGCACCCAGACCGTCGACTGCCCCGACTATCAGGACGATGACGCTGGCGATGTCAGTGTATCGTGCCCTGGCGAGCTCGTGCAGGTTGATGGTAGCGGCGCGACCCGCAGCTACCTCTACGCAACGCCGGGCGAGTGCCGCGCAAGCGTCGGCTGGCCCTCCGACTTCACCCCCGATGGCCCGGTCGAGATCAGCTTTGACCAGCAGATCGCGCCCGGTGAGTCGTCATCCAACGCGGCAATCACCTTCCGGGCGCAGCGGCCACCGCCCCCGACGCCGACACCGCTGCCGACGATCATCCCGGTGGGGCCATAGACTCTCGGAGTTCCGCATGAATCGATTCCGCAGGCACGCGGCCTCCCGCGCCGCGCTGCCCTGGCTCGTGCTGCTCATGATCCTGGCTGGCGCAGTGCCCGCCGTCGCCGCGCCGGCCGC
>DAOUBZ010000151.1:0-13723 GCA_034432515.1 Chloroflexaceae bacterium
TCACGGCGACGGGCTGGGCGCAGCTGGCGCAACGACTGGCGCCGCCGCTCCGCGCCTACCACGGCCGCTTCCCGCTGCGCCGGGGCATGCCCCGCGAGGAGTTGCGCCAGAAACTGCGGCTGAGCGCACGCGCCCTCGGGCCGGTGCTGGAAGAGGCCGCCCGGCGCGGGCTGGTGGGCCGCGATGAGACAACGGTCTGGCTGGCTGGCCACGACCCCCAGCCCACGCCGCAGGAGCAGCGCGCGCTCGAGGCCGCCCTGGCCGCGATGCGCCGCGCGCCCTACGGCCCGCCCGCGCCCGAACTCGACGAGGAGTTGCTGGCCTGGGCGCTCGAGCGGAACCTGCTGATCCGGGTCGCCCCCGACGTCTACTTCCTGCCGGAGACCTACGGCGAACTGCTGGCCTGGGTGCGGGCCACTGCTGGCAGTGAGGGCAGTATCAGTGTTGGCGCCATGCGCGATCGGTTCGGCAGCAGCCGCAAGTACGCCGTCGCCTTCCTCGAACACCTCGATGAGCGCAAGATCACCCGCCGGGTGGGCGAAGGGCGCAAACTGGTGTAAATGTGGTAGACTGACACCAGATCCGGGTGAGGTGTTGCGAATCGGACTGGCCCTGCTTCGCAGCGTGATGCGGACCGCGCGGCTCGTCACTCATCACTCATCACTCGTCACTGGTCTGATAGGGTTCAACGACCCCACCCTGCGGAGCCCCGTATGCCCGATGTCCGCGCATTGCGCGACGCCTTTGCCGAACGCTACGGCATCCACCCACGACTGATCGTGCGCGCCCCCGGGCGAGTAAACCTGATTGGCGAGCATACCGACTACAACGAAGGCTTCGTGCTGCCAATCGCGATCGACCGCTCCACCTTCGTGGCCGCCCGCGCGCGGACGGACCGCACCGTCAGGGTCTATAGCGTGCAGTTCGCAGCTGAGGATGTCTTCAGCCTCGATCAGATCGAGCGCAACCCCGACCAGCCCTGGAGCAACTATGTGCGCGGCGTGGTCAAAGGGCTGCTCGCCCGCGACCTGCCGCTGGTCGGCAGCGACCTGCTGATCGATAGCGAGGTGCCGCTCGGCGGGGGGCTGTCATCCTCGGCTGCACTGGAGGTGGCAACTGGCTACGCGCTGCAGCTGCTGAACAATGCCGACCTGCTCGGCGAAGAGTTGGCACTGCTGGCCCAGGGCGCAGAGAACAGCTTCGTCGGCATGCAGTGCGGGATCATGGACCAGTTCATGGCTGCGCTGGGCCGCGCCGGCCACGCCCTGCTGCTCGACTGTCGCGATCTGAGCTACCGGGCGATCCCCATCCCGCCCGACGTGCGCGTGGTCGTGTGCGACAGCGGTGTGCGCCACAGCCTGCTCGGCTCCGAGTATAACGAGCGGCGTGCCGCCTGCCAGGAGGCGGTGCGCCTGTTGCGCACGCGCTTGCCGAAGATCACCGCCCTGCGCGACGTGAGCCCCGAGCAACTCGCTGCCAACGCCGACCTGCTGCCGCCAGCGGTGCTGCCCCGGGCCCGCCATGTCGTCAGCGAGATCCGCCGCACGCTTGTGGCCGCCGAGGCGCTGGAACGGGGCGACCTGGCCGCCTTCGGTACGCTGATGCTGGAGTCCCATCGCAGCCTGCGCGATGACTACGAGGTCAGTGTCCCGGAGCTCGACACGCTGGTCGAACTGGCCCGGGCGCTGCCCGGCTGCTACGGCTCGCGGCTCACCGGTGGCGGCTTTGGCGGCAGCACGGTGAGCCTGGTGGCGGTCGGGGCGGTGGAGGACTTCGCGGCGGGCCTTGTTGCAGGCTACCGCGAGCGCCTGGGCCTGGACGCGCATGTGCTGGTCTGCACCGCCTCGGAGGGTGTGAGCCGCGCAGCGACGTTCTAGTGCTACAACGAGGGTTGTCATTCCTCGCTTCGCTCGGAATCCCGGCTGTGATGCCGGACCGGGACCCTTCGCTCCGGCTACGCCTCCGCTCAGGGTGACAGGCGTACGGCGTACTGATGTGGAACCCCGACCGTTGACGCGGCGATCGCTGATGAGGCGGCTCAGGGTGACAGGCGTACGGCGTACTGATGTGGAACGAAGACCGCTATGATTGAGCAGGTACTGCGCCAACGGCTCGATGTGGGCTCGCCCCTCTCGCGGGTGCTTATTCCGCTGGTCCTGGGCTTGCGCCGGCGGGCGCTGCTGCGCGCCGGGGCGGTGAGCGAGGAGCGCCGCCTCGCCGGGATCAGGAGCCACTTCTACCGCATCCCGGGCCGCCGGGGCAGCGATCCCGAGTTGCCGATCGTGCTCATCCACGGCATCGCCGATAGCGCGCTCACCTGGGCCTTCACCCTGCGCGGCCTGGCCCGCGTCGGGCCGGTCTATGCGCTGGATCTGCCGGGCTTTGGTCTGAGCGGCTACCCGCCGGGACGACGCTACGCGACGATCGACGAGCAGATGGCGGTGGTCGCCGCGCTGGTGCGCGAGGTGATCGGGCGCCCGGCGCTGCTCGTCGGCAACTCGATGGGTGGCTGGGTCGCCCTGCGCCTCGCCCAGGCGCAGCCCGAACTGGTGCGCGGCGTCGTGCTGCTCGATCCGGGTGGGGCGATGCTCGACGGGCGCGCCTCGTGGGAGCCGT
Organism: Chloroflexaceae bacterium; assembly: GCA_034432515.1. GTDB lineage: Bacteria > Chloroflexota > Chloroflexia > Chloroflexales > Chloroflexaceae > JACAEO01. Next base: position 2,617 of record DAOUBZ010000151.1, read on the forward strand.
TCGTCAGCGCGGTCGCCGTGCCGGATCTGCGGACGGTGCGCCAGGTCTACCGCCAGATGTACGGGCGCGTGCCCCTGGCGCTCTACCTGGCCCAGCACGGCTTCCAGGAGCTCTTCCTGCGCGACCCGGTGCGCGAGTTTGTTGCGGCGGCCAGCGAGACCGACTTCTTCACTGCTGAGGAGTTACGGGCGATCACGGTGCCGGTGACCCTGCTCTGGGGCGAGCGTGACCGCTTCTTGCCCGCCGGCTCCTTTGAGTTCTTCCGCGAGAATCTGCCCGGGGCCGCGGTGCGGGTGCTCAGGGGGGTCGGCCACCTGCCGCAGCAGGAACGACCCCGCGCGGTGACCCGTTACGTGCGGCGCTTTGCCCGGCGGCTCGCCACCAGCCCGGCGCAGCGCGCAACAAGCTGACCTGGAGTTGTTATGTCAACACCTGTTGAGGCCCATACCCTGCCGAACGGCATGCTGGTCCTGCTGCGTGAGGTCCATAGCGCCCCGGTGGCCACAAGCTGGATCTGGTACCGGGTGGGCAGCCGCAACGAGCCCAGCGGCCAGACCGGGATCAGCCACTGGGTCGAGCATATGCTCTTCAAGGGCACGCCCAGCGTGCCCCGTGGCGAGTTCGATCGTCTGATCGCGCGCAATGGCGGGGCCTTCAACGGCTTCACCTGGATCGACTATACCGCCTACTACGAGACGCTCCCCGCCGATCGCATCGAACTGGGCCTGCAGATCGAGGCCGACCGCATGATCAACGCGCTCTTCGAGCCGGCCGAGGTCGACAGCGAGCGCACGGTGATCATCTCCGAGCTCGAGGGCTACGCCAACTATCCCGAGACCTGGCTCGACGAGGCCGTCAAGGCGATCGCCTTCTCCGCCCATCCCTATCATCACCCGGTGATCGGCTACAAGAGCGACTTGCTGGCCATGACCCGCGATGAGCTCTACGCGTACTACCAGACCTTCTACATGCCGAACAACGCCGTGCTGGTGCTGGTCGGCGATTTTGACAGCGCGGCGATGCTGCGCACGGTGGAGGGCTACTTCGCCGAGTTGCCCCGCGGCCCGGCGCTGCCCGCGGTGCGCGCCGTCGAGCCGGAGCCCCAGGGTGAGCGCCGCGTGACGATCCGCCGCCCCGGGCCCACCGAGTATGTGCAGATCGGCTACCTGGCCCCGGATTGCCGCAGCGCCGACTTTGCACCCATGGCCGTGCTCGATGCCGTGCTCAGCGGGGCCAAGGCACTGAGCTTCATGGGTGGCGGCGCCCAGACCAACCGCAGCGCGCGGATCTACCAGGCCCTGGTGGAGACGGAACTGGCCGTCGCCGCCTGGAGCAGCTATGGGCCGACCCGCGACCCGTACCTCTTCGAGCTTAACGCGACGGTGCGCCCCGACCGCGATGCCGCCAGCGTCGAGGCGGCGCTGATCCGGGAGATCGACCGCATCCAGCAGGACGGGATCAGTCCCGATGAACTGGCAAAGGTGCTGAAGCAGGTCCGGGCGCAGATCGCCTACAACGGCGAGAGTGTGACCAACCAGGCGCTGCAGATCGGCATGTGGGAAGTGCTGGACAGCTTCCGCCGGGTTGACAGTCTGCCCGATGAACTGGCCGCGGTAACCCCCGACGATGTGCGCCGGGTCGCCCAGCGCTACCTGACTGAGCGCCGGCGGGTGGTAGGCCACTTCATTCCGAGCGAGGAGCCGCAGGATGACACGTAGACCAAACGGCATCGCCGGGGCGACCCGCCACGTGCTGGCCAATGGCATGGTGGCGCTCATCCAACGCAACCCGAGCACACCCACGGTGAGCGTCCGGGGCGAGGTGCGCATTGGCTCCGTCCACGAGGAGGCCGCCCAGGGCGGGCTGGCCGCCTTCACCGGTGCGGCGCTGATCCGCGGCGCCGGTGAGCGTTCCTTCCAGCAGATCGTGAGCGAGACCGAGGAGCGGGGCAGCAGCGTCAGCGCCGGGGGCGGGCTCCACAGCTCCGGCTTCGGCGGCAAGGCCCTGGTCGAGGATCTGCCGCTGATCCTGGCCATCCTCGCCGATATGCTGGCCCGGCCCGCCTTTCCCGCCCACGAGGTTGAGAAGCTACGCGGCCAGTTCCTCACCGGCCTGCGCGAGAGCGAGCAGGAAACCGGCACCCAGGCCCGCCGCGCCGCCCGCGAATTGTTGTACCCGCCCGAGCATCCCTACAGCCGGCTCGAGAGCGGCACGATCGAGACGGTGCAGGCCCTGACCCGCGACGACCTGGTGCGCTTTCACGCCCGCTATCACCCCGTTGGCGCGAGCGTCGCCGTGGTTGGCGATGTGGACCCGCCGGCGGTGATCGCGGCCCTGGAGCAGAGCCTGGGCGCCTGGACGCCCGCGGGCACGCCACCCGCGCTGGAGGTGCCCGTCACGCCGCCGCTCAGCGAGGTGCGCCGCCGCGATGTGCCGATGCGCGGCAAGGTGCAGTCCGATGTCATCTGGGCGGTGCCCGGGCTCCGCCGGAACGATCCCGATTACTACCCGGCGATGCTGGCGAACATGATCCTCGGGCGCCTGGGTATGGGCGGGCGCCTGGGCGAGCACGTGCGCGAACAGCAGGGCATGGCCTACTACTGCTACAGCGGCCTCGAAGCCGATGTGGGCGCCGGCCCCTGGTCGGCCATCGCCGGCGTGAACCCGGCCAACGTCGAGCGCGCCATCGCAGCCATCCTGCACGAGGTGGCGCAGTTCGCCGCAACTGGCCCCACCACTCAGGAGCTCTCCGACGCCCGCGACTTTCTGACCGGCAGCCTGGTGCTCAGCCTGGAGACCAATGACGGGATCGCCGCGACCCTGCTGGCCATCGAGCGCTTCGGCCTTGGCCTTGACTTCATCGACCGCTACCCCGCGATCATCGGTGCGGTGACCCACGAGCAGATCGTCGAGGTGGCCCGCCGCTATCTCGCGACCGACGGCTATGTGCTGGCGGTAGCCGGACCGCCGGCGGAACCGGGAGACGCACAATGATTATGAGCGGCACACGTGAAGCGGTGCTGAACGAGGTGCAGGCCATCAGCATCCACGGCACCGTCTTCTACGACCTGGTCTACACCCACGCGGGAGAGACCCAGCCCCGGCGGGCCAGGGTAGGAGCGGAGAGTATCTACGCGGAGCCGCGTCCCGGCGACGCCGTCCTGGTCACCTACCTGATGAATGTAGCCACGGGGGTAAGCCAGCGTCGCTGAAGCTCAGGGCTCGCGGTTGAGCTCGCGGGTGAGGCCGCCGAGCCAGTAGCCGCGCTCGCGGCTCCCGACGAGAATGGTCGGCACCTCGGGGTCGGGCTCGATCAGGTGGCGCAGGCGGGTCACGGTACTGGCGAGCAGATCACAGTCGGAGCAGCGGGCCGCCCCCCAGACCTGCCGGGCCAGGAACTCGCTAGGATAGAGGTGGCCCGGGCGGGCGGCAAGCAAGCTGAGCAGGGCAAACTCCTCGACGCCGAGATCGAGCGCCCGGCCACCGTAGGTTGCCCGGCGTCCCTGCGGGTCGAGGCTGAGTTTGCCGAAGACGAGGATGCTGCCCTGACTGTTGCGCCGTCGCAACTGGGCGCGCACACGCGCCAGCAGTTCGTCGGTACGGAAGGGCCGCTGGACATAGTCGTCGGCGCCGAGATCCAGCGCCCTGACCACCAGGTGCGCATTGCGTCCGGGACCGATGACGATCATGGTTGCGCTGGACGCCGCGCGTACCGTGGGGAGAGAGGCCACCTCGTCGGCTGACGGCAGATCGAGCAGCACGAGATCGATCGCGCAGTGCAGCCTTTCAAGGATTGGATGCAGGCCCACCGCTACATGGGTCTGATAGCCTTCCTTGAGCAGCGTGGGAATCAGAAACTCGCAGGTGCGTTCGCCCAGGCCGGCAACGAGGATACTGGAGGAGAGGGCCATGGTCGGCGGCTCCAGGGCCCCGCGCGGACGATCAGCCGCCGGGCGTATGCGTGCGGTGTGACAGGCGTTACCTTCACCGATCATAACACAGATCCTGTACGGTGCGCATACCGTCCGCAGCCGCTGTCGGCACCGAATCAGGAGCGGCCCGGGGCGCGGCACTGCTCCGGGGGCGCGGTAACGATGACGATCTCGGCGCTGTCGAGCAGGCCGAGCAACTGGCGCAGGGTTGTCTCGGCCTGAAGGGTTGCCTTGCTTAGCACACCGTCTTCGCAGGCGGCCTGCAGGATCTCGGCCTCAGCCTGCTGGCGCGCCAGCGTCTCCAGGTCCCGGTTCTCGGGGGCGAACCAGCCCCGGTTACGGCTGTAGACGCGCGTTCCGGCGTTGTCGAGGTTGGCGCTGAAGATGGTGGCCGGCGGCAGGGAAACCGTGATTACGCGCCCATCGGGTGACAGGGCGACATCATCGGCGTCGAGCGTGCCAAGGTCGACGCCGGCCACCACCGTGCCGCGGGCGATCAGCAACAGGGCGTCACCGGCGAAGAAGTCGAAGAGCGGGTTACCCTGGCTCTGGTTCACGTCGATCACCGTCTGCACGGTGTATGCGGCGGTCTCAAGGCGACTGAGCGACTGGATGCGCTGCACCACAGCGGCACTCGTGATCAGCGTCGGGGTGGGGGTTGCGATAATCGTGCCGAGGTCGGGGGGCTGGAACGCGCGCGCGACACCGCCGAGCAACTGGTTGAACACGAAGACACCAATCAGGAGCGCGGCCAGGGCGCCAAGCACCAGGTAGAGCGTCGCCTGTGCGCAGCCGCCACTGCCGTAGGCCACGCGCGGCCGATAGAGACCCGGCACGACCGGGCGCTCATCATCATAGACGAGCAGGTCATCGAGCGTGTCATCCACCGCTTCGCCACGGGCCTTGCGCAGCCGTCGCTGCATCAGGTTCTCGGGGCGTGGCGAGGGTTCGTGGTCGTAATCGGCCATTGATTCTACACCTTGGCGCCAACGTGGATGGCCACCGCGCCCAGACTATGGAGCCGGTAGCTCACGTGGCGCCATCCGGCCTCGCGCATCATCAACGCCAGACGCTCGGGTGGCGGAAAGGCCCGCGCCGACTGGGGCAGGTAGGTATAGGCGCGGCGGTCGCCGCCGAGCAACTGGCCGATCCAGGGGACCACACCCTCGAAGTAGAGCCGGTGCCCGAAGCGCACCAGCGGGCTGCGCGGGCGCGCCACCTCGAGGCAGGCCATGGCGCCGCCGGGGCGGGTCACCCGGTACATCTCGCGGAAAGCCTGGCCGATATCGGTGACGTTGCGCATCACGAAGCCGGTGGTGATCGCATCGAAGGTATTGTCGGGGAAGGGCAGGCGCAGCGCATCGCCGCCCACAAAGGCCGCGCGCGCCCCCTCAAGCGTCTGGAGCTTCGGCCTGCCGGCGATCATCATCGGCAGGGTGAAATCGATCCCCACCGCAAGGCCGTCCCGCGTCCAGGCGGCGAGCTCGGGCAGAAAATCCCCGGTGCCGGTGCCCACATCGAGGGCGCGACCACCGACCGGCGGCGCCACCTGATGCACAACGCTACGCCGCCAGCCCTGGTCGAGCCCGAAGGTCATCACCCGATTGACCCGGTCGTAGCCAGTGGCAATGCGGGCAAACATGCGCTCGACGTACGCGGCCTTCTCTTCACTACTTGGTAGGACGCTCACTCACGCCTCGCGTTGCAGCCCGCAGGGTCTATGCCTTCCGCGCAACCCAGTAGATGCGCTGGGTGTGCGGGCCGGGTGGATCCAGGGTGAAGCCATCGTAGCGCGCCTCGACATGCAGGCCGGCCTGCGCAAGCAACGCGTTCACCGTCTCGACCGGGTAGGCCCGCTCGCGGTGCAACTCGTCGAAGCGCTCATAGCCGCCGGCATCGTCGCCAACGAAGCCTGTGAGCAGCATGGTACTGGTTGCGCTGTCAGCAGCGAAATGGCTGCGCTCAAGTTGGACATAGCCCTGCTGCTCATAGATGGCGCAGTCGCCCCAGTCGTGCTCCAGGAAGTGGCGCGTATTCAGGTCGGCCAGGTAGAGCCCACCGGGGGTCAGGGCATCGGCGGCCGCGGCGAAGCAGGCGCCGAGATCGGTCTCGCTGACCATGTAGTTCAGGCTATCATAGGTACAGGTGACCAGATCAAAACTATCCGCGGGCACCAGGCCAGCCAGTTGGCGCATATCACCCTGGATGAAGCGCACCTGCGCCTCGGCAGCGCGGGCCTTGGCGTGGGCCTCGGCGAGCATCGCGGCCGAACAGTCCACGCCGGTGACCTCCCAGCCATCGGCGGCGAGCAGCAGGGCCAGCGTACCGGTACCGCAGGCCAGGTCGAGGGCGCGTCGCCCGGCGACGGGGTGGTGGCGCAGCAGATCATACAGGTAGACATGAACCAGCAGCGCGAAGCGCAACTGGCCGCTCGCATCGTACAGCGGAGCATAGCGCGCATACGGGGGGGCACATGGCTCGTCACCGGCTGTACGCTCAGTTGGACTCATCACCGTCGCGCTCATCGGTCGTCGGTCGCCCGGCGCATCCCGACTGTCTGGCACTCTTTATTGTAGCATAAGCGCAACGTGCGGCGCCGACAGCGGTAGGCGCGTACGTGTTCAGGCTTACCGCCAGCGCATCAAGTGCCGCAGGCTCCACCACACCCAGCTGAGCCTGGAGAAGGCCCGCTACTGGGAAGCGAAGCTCACCGCCGCCCAGGCCCGCTACCTGCGAGCAGTCGAGGCGCTGGCGCGGGTGCGTCGGGTGCGGGTCGAACTGGCCCGCGTGCTGCCCGACGGGACAGCCGAAGCGGTGACCGTTGAGCGCCCGGCGCGGTAGACCCTTCCGCCCGCCGCGTCCTCGCGCTGCAGTGCGGTGTCCGTGACCCCGCGCAGCAGTGGCAGGAAGGCAGCCAGCGGGGCGAGCGCCGGCGCGTCTACCAGATCCTGTGCAACGCCCAGCACCACCCGCTCCACCGCCGCCTGCGCCGCGTCGTCAGCGCGCGCCTGGCGCACGTAGGCGCCGACGAGGCGGTGCATGCGCAGCCCGGCTTCGCCCTCACGCCCGATGAGGCCCAGGCCTGCCAGCCGCTCTACGGCGGCCTCGGCGGCAAGCCGGGCATCCAGATCGTCGTCTTCCTGCTCCAGGGTCGCCCGCAGCAGGTCGGCGGGCACGACCTCCCCCGGCGCGAGATACGCCGCCCGCGCCAGGAGTTGCAGGGCCAGGGCATCCCCGGCGTCCCGCGGGTCGAGCCGCTCGTAGCTCAGGGCGAAGGTGCGCGCCACGTCGCGGCTGTGGCCGGTGGGCAGCCGGCCGTCCTGCTCGCGCAGCGGCAGGCGCTCGAAGAGCCGCGGGCTGCGCAGCTCCTCCAGGTAGCGCGCGACGGCGACCCCCTTGCCGATCCCGGCCAGGAAGCGCCCGGCCAGGTGCAGGGCCAACGGCAGGTCGCCCAGTTCGGCGGCCAGGGCGCCGGCGTCAGCATCATTCAGGTCGGGGCGATACTGACGCAGCAGGTCAATGCTCTCCGCACGCTGCAGCACGCCCAGCGCGTGGCGCTGCACGCCCAGGTCGCCGGGCCAGTCCGGGGTGCGGCTGGTGATCAGCACCCGCGTCGCGCCGGCGGGGTGGTAGGCGCGCACCAGCTCGGGGTCCTCGCAGTTGTCGAAGATCAGCACGTCACCGATGGTTACGTCGCCGGTCCGTGCGCCAGCGAAGCTCATCAACGCCTGCCGCTGCGCATCGCGCAGCGCCCGCAGCTCGGCGAGCGCCTGGTTGAGTTGCGCTTCGCCGCGGGCGGCGTAGATGGTACAATGACCATCAGGTGGAACTCACCGTCACGAGGAGCATCGTATGAGCGCCGACATGGTTGCGGTGAACCTGCCGGCCGCCCTGTATCAACGGCTGGAGCGGCTGGCGGCGCTCACCGGGCGGCCGGTCGAGACGCTTGTGGCCCAGACGTTGAGCGCCGGGTTGCCCCCCCCTGCCCGATGAGCTTCCCGGCGTGATGCGCGCGGCCCTTCAGGCCCTGGAGCACTTCGACGACCACGCCCTCGAGCGGGTCGTCCGCGAGCGCACGCCCGAGACCGAGGCGCTGCGGTACGAGGTCCTGCGCGAGCGGCGCCGCGCCGGCGCCATCACTGAAGCGGAGCAGCAGGCGCTTAAGCGTCTGGCGGAGGCCGCCGATCTGCTGCCGCTGCGCACGGCCTATGCCGCCGTCCTGCTGACGCTGCGCGGCCAGGCGGTTCCCGCCCCGGACGATCTGGACGCCTGAGCGTGGCGCCAGCGTCCATCCCCGCCGCCCTGTTGCACGCGGCGGTTCTGGGTCGCGGCGGGCTGGTGGCCGCCGGCTGGTATTGCGGAGGGTATGAACGATGAGTTGCATCCCACATTGCATCCTGGGTGCAAAACAGACGAACGCGGCGCCCGAGCGGATGCCCGTTTGCCGCGTCCTGATGCTGGCGCCCCCGAGCCGACTCGAACGGCTGACACGCGGTTTAGGAAACCGCTGCTCTATCCTCTGAGCTACGGGGGCGTAGCGTGCTGAGTGTACCATAGACCTACCGGCAGCGCAACGCACCCGATGCTGATGTCATAAACCGGGTGTTCCACGCCGGCCCGCCCCGGCCCGCTACGCCTCCGCCGCACGCAGCAGACCCGCCGCGTGCAGCGCCTGCGCGGCACCCTTGACTGCGGCGAATGCCATGTCCGCGCGCTCAGCAATCTCGAGCAAGCTGTGCCGCCCATCGGCCTGGTTGAGCACCCAGAGCAGCGCCAGTTCGTGCTGCCGGGCATCTTTCAGCCCGCCCATGCTGCCGTAGAGCCCGCGCCGGCCCAGCTGCGGCTCGCATTTGGGGCTGGTATTGATGTATGTCCGGTTGTGCTCAAGCACATCAACCACCGCCAGGTAGGTCTGCAACGAGGCGGCGAGGTACTCTGGACGCACCAGCTGCAGGTTGTCGGCCGAGGTGTGATACTCCGCGAACTGGCCGTGGGGCGTGCGCGTCAGGCTGCCAACCGCCAGGTTGATCCCCGGCGAGCCGTACTGGCGCTCGTCGTAGCCGTAGGGCGAGAAGTCTTGCACCGCGTAGGGCTGGCCCGCGTGCCGCAGCACGTGAACCACCGCGCGGTCGATCTCGGCATTCCCGCGCCGGCTGCGCTTGTAGGTGATCATGCCCGGATCGCCCACACAGGCGACCACCAGGCCGTGCTTGATCCGCGCCAGCTGCGCTTCGTGCAGGGCCAGCCAGGTGATCGCCCCGATCGTCGCCGGGATGAACAGCAGCCGGTAGGAGTAGCGCAGCCGGCGCCCCGCCAGCCGCCGGCCCAGCATGGTCGCCAGGGCCATCCCCGACAGGTTGTCGTTGGCCAGTGATGGGTGGCAGCAGTGACACGAGATCAGCACCTCGTCCGTAGACTCACCCGGAATCAGGTACTCGCCATAGGTCAGCGCGCCCGGCTCAAGCGACGAGTCGATGCACACCTCGTACTCACCCGGCTCCAGGCTCTCCAGCACCCGCTGGCTCAGACAGAAGCCCCAGTGCGCTTTGTAATACGACGTCCGGTAGGGGATCAGCTCCGGCTGCTCGGGGAGCGTGTACAGGTGCGGCCTGAGCTCCTCCAGCGTCATGCGGCGCCGCACGGGGACACTATAGCTCACGACGTGCAAGCTGTGCGCCCGGAAGTCGATCACCCGCTCGCCACGGGCGTTTTTGAGATAGGCGTCGCGGATGTTCCACTCGCGGGGCACGCTCCAATCAAAGACCTGCGTTCCCGTGGGCACCTCGTGCAGGGTCAGCGGAATGTGCTGCCCAAGCGCCCGCAGCGAGGCTCGTATCCCATCACCGGTAATACTGCGGCAGATGGGAAAGAGCGCCTCAATCAACTGGTACATGGCCTGACCGGCCTCGGCGAGCTCTGCCGGCGCAAGGTACAGATCGGCACTACTCATCGGGGTCCTTTGCACCATTTCCTCAAGCTGCGTGCGGCGATGGCAGCGCCTCGTCGCATCATCGCGTTGAGCCGGACTGTAACGTTGACAGAACTCACCGCCTAGATAATTTCGACCTGCGGAATCGGCACGATGAACTGGCCGCCCCACTCACGCACAAAGGCCATCTGGCTGGTGATCTCGTCGCGCAGGTTCCAGGGCAGAATGAGCAGGTAGTCCGGACGGGTCGCGGCGATCTTTTCGGGCGGATAGATCGGGATATGGGTGCCGGGCAGGTACTTGCCGTGCTTGAACGGGTTGCGATCGACCGTGTAAGCCAGCAGGTCGGTGCGGATACCGCAGTAGTTGAGCAGCGTATTGCCTTTGCCGGGCGCACCGTAGCCCACCACCGTCTTGCCCGCGCGCTTGAGCCGGATCAGGCACTCCAGCAGATCAAACTTGATCTCGTTCACGCGCTCAGCGAAGCCCGCATAACCCTCAAGCCGGTCCAGTCCCAATGCATCCTCAGCCTGCCGCACCGCCAGGACACGTTCGCTCGGTGCCGGGGCCGCAGGACCGCTGTGGGAGGCATAGATGCGCAGCGAACCGCCGTGCGTCGGGAGCTCGTCCACGTCGAAGACCGTCAGCCCGTGATGGGCGAAAATACGCTCGACGACCCGCAGCGACAGGTAGGAGAAGTGCTCGTGGTAGATCGTATCGAACTGGTTACCCTCAATCAGCCGCACCAGGTGCGGGAACTCCATCGTGATCACACCATCTGCGGCGAGCAGGATCTTCATGCCGCCCACGAAGCTGTTGATGTCCGGCACGTGGGCCAGCACGTTATTGCCAAGCAGCAGGTCGGCCTGCATACCGTCTTCACGCAGCCGGGTCGCGAGCTCGCAGCCGAAGAACTCCACGATGGTCGGGATGCCCTGCTCCTGCGCGACCCTGGCCACATTGGCCGCCGGCTCGATCCCGGTGCAGGGAATGCCACGTTGCTTGAAATACTGCAGCAAGTAGCCATCGTTGCTGGCCAGTTCAACCACATGGCTCTGCGCGCTGAGCCCGAGGCGCTCGCTGATCATGGCGACATACTGCTCGGCATGCTTCAGCCAGCTTGTCGAGTACGATGAGAAATAGGCATAGTGGCTAACTCTACTTTGTGACTTGGGGGCGAAGGTGGTATACTGTGGATTATGGTAAGTACTTCTCGCCTTCCTCAGGCGCCCAGCGAGCCGCTGGC
>DAOUBZ010000152.1:0-1870 GCA_034432515.1 Chloroflexaceae bacterium
ACGATCAGCGCCTGCGAGCGCTGGAAGTGCTGGTCCCAGGCGTGCTGCAGCGCCGAGAGGGTCGCCGGATCGGACTCAGCGGCGTAGGGCAGCTCGTCGAAGATCAGGATCTGGCGTTTATCGCCAAGGAAACTGGCGGTAGCATGCCAGAGGTCGGACCAGCTCGCGAAGGTCGGATTGGTTGGTGTTGCGGGGTTGCGGCCGAGGAGGGTCGCGAAGAGCTTGCGGCGCTGGAGCGGCGCCGGCTCTTTTTCGGCGGCGAAGTAAGAGAAGGGCAGGCCGCTCTGCTCGGCCCAGTGGAGCAGCAGAGCAGTCTTGCCGACCCGCCGCCGGCCGTAGAGCATGATGAACTGGCCCGGCCCCGGGTGGGTGCGCGTCTGAATGTTGCGGAGGAAGGCGAGCTCCGCGTCGCGGTCAAGAAACATGCGCCGCTCCTCATTTAACATTCTTGTGATTATTATAATCTGAAGAATGTTAGATGGCAAGAGGATTGCATTTCGGCGCTGGTATGAGCTCTACGTGATTGACGGCAGGCAGCGCATGCCGTAGCATGCATGGCTATCCGGCAGTCAACGGGGGGGATCCAATCGGCTAACGCGCCGCGTCACCTGGCGTACTGCTGGAGGTAAAGGAGGTTTAGATGCCAGGCAAAGCCGCTGCGGCCCCGAGCCGGGTCTACCAGCTGAAGATCACGCTGAAGGGGAGCAAGCCGCCGATCTGGCGGCGGGTCGAGGTGGCCGACGACATCAGTCTGGCCAGGCTCCACCACATCATCCAGGCGGCGATGGGCTGGACCGACTCGCACCTGCATATGTTCAGCGTCGGTAGAACTTCGTACGGTGTGCCGGACTCCGGCTACGACGAGGACGTGCGCGACGAGCGCCGGGTCAAGCTCAACCAGGTGCTCACCGCGCCAAAGCAGAAGCTGAGCTACGAGTACGACTTCGGCGATAGCTGGACCCACGAGGTGCTGCTGGAAAAGGTGCTCCCCCCTGAGCCGGGTGTAAGCTACCCGCGCTGCACCGCGGGGAAGCGGGCCTGCCCACCCGAAGACTGCGGCGGAGTCTGGGGCTACGCCGACTTTCTGGAGGCGATTGGTGACCCGGAGCACGAGCAGCACGAGGAGTTGCTGGAGTGGATCGGCGGTGAGTTCGACCCCGAGCAGTTCGAGATCGCCGAGGCCAACGCGGCGCTGCGCCTGATTCGGTAGGGAGGGGCTGCGCGATCAGCTTGAGTGATCGCGGCGCCAGGCAGCACTCATTGACGGAGGACATGAGCCCTACGAAGGCTACCTGGAAACGTTTGACCAGGCAAGTCTTCAGGAAGAACTTGAAAGTGCCTACCAGACATTGGCTGGGATCGGGTTGCCGCTGGAGTCTCGCTATGTTGCTTTCTTCTCAGGCCCACAAGAGCCTCTCGATGCCCTGACCGGTCTCCGCATAATTGGCGGTAAGCCCTTAGGCGTTGCCCTGACACGTTACGACCTGGATGGTGACGAGATCGTGACGCGAAGTCGCGCTATGTACATCAATGGGTAAGTGGAGTGGCCGGCCTACCTGCAGGGCCTGCGCGCGCAGCACGGGCGCAAGTACAAGCTGATGGGGCTGCCGGATCAGCTGGTCTGGGCATGTTCAGAACTCCGTGGGCAAATGAGGTCAGGTTGGATCGTTGGGGTCGCTGACGAGCAACGCCGTCGCCGCAGCGCGCAGGTTGTCCAGAAGGTGCTCGACGACATCCCAGATGATCGCCGGGTTGAGATTGAAATACTGGTGAGCGACGATGTCGCGCAGTCCGGCGATCTTGCGCCATTCGATGGCTGGCGTGAGATCACGCTGAGCCTGCGGGATGTTTTTCGCCGCCTCGCCAATCA
>DAOUBZ010000153.1:0-31448 GCA_034432515.1 Chloroflexaceae bacterium
CGCGCCCCGCGAGCTGCCACGGGGAGGACCAGTGCCCCGCGGGCCGCAGCGGGCCGGCGCAGCGCCCCGCGGACCGCAACGGGCCGGCGCCCGATGTAGGACGGCTATCCTCACGTCAGTTCCGGCATCTCCACCGGGTCGCCGCGGGGCTCGCAGACGCCGCAGAAGAGCGCCCTGGCGGTGACGACGGCCTTCGGCTCGCCCTTGTCGCCCTGGTAGAGCGCCACGATGTGCGGCAACTCACGGGCGTGCTCCTTGCAGACGGCGCGCCCGCAGAATACACAGACCCCGTGGGCGGGCCGCTCGCAGTGCCAGCAGTTCATGGTAGCTCCCTGGTCTCTTCGGCGGAATGGGTAACCGGACGCCACGCGCGCCCGTAGAGCAGCGCCGCGCCCGCGGCGACGATCTCGCCCAGGGTCAGGGCCAGCCGATAGAGCAGGCTGGCGACGATCGCCACCGGCAGCGGCGCCACCTGCGCGACCAGGGCGGTGAGCGCCGCCTCGCGCACCCCCAGGCCGCTCGGTGTGAGGAAACTCAGGTAGCCGACTACCCAGGCCAGTGCCGCAGCGCCCACCAGAAAGGCCGCCTGCCCCGGGCCGATCTCAGCCAGCGCCGCTACCGTCACATACAGGGCCACGCCGGCACCCAGGTTGGCGAGGGTGAAGGCGCCGAGCAGCGCCAGCATCGCGCCGTAGCTGTAGGGCCAGGCCAGGTCGGGCCGGCGCAGCCGCGCGGCCGCGACGCGCAGCGCGGCGCCGAGCAGGCGTGGGTGCAGCAGGGCCAGGCCGGCCGGCACCAGCAACAGCAGCCAGCGTTCGCCTCCGGCGCCGCCGCGCCAGAAGGGCAGGCTGAGCGCAAAGACGGCCAGCGCGCCCAGCAGGGTCAGCACCTGCTCCACCGTGGCGCTGGCGAGCACCTGCGCCCGGCTCACTCCCAGCCGCTCGGCCAGGGCCACCCGCCCCACGATGTGCCAGATGTTGCCCGGGATGTAGCGGCTCAGCATCGTGCCGGTCCAGATCCGCAACCCGGCGGCGAGCGCGACCCCGCGCGCAGCACCGCCCATGGTGCGCAGCAGCAGCGTCCAGCTCAGCCCCAGCCCGCTGAAATAGAGTGCGCCCCAGGCCACGGCCGCCAGGAAGGCATGCGGCGCAAGCTGCCACGGGTAGGCGCGCAGGGCCTCAAGCTGGCTGCGTAGGAACAGTCCCCAGGCCAGGAGCACAACCAGGGCAACGGCGGCGCGCAGCCACGGCGAGCCGAGCAGGCTGCGGCGCCGCCTGGCGACAGGCTCAGGCGACACGGCAGAGGGCCAGCGTCCAGGGGAAGCTGGTACAGGCGGCCTCGACCCGGCACTGCGCGCCGACGAAGCGCAGAAAGGCGCGCGCCGACCAGTGATTCACGTGGCCGGGGTCATTGCCCCAGGCGTGCAGGTTCTTGCCGCGCAGAAAGTTGGCGCCGCGGAAGAGCGGCTCGTTCGGCACGCTGAGCAGCAGCCAGCCGCCACTCACCCGGCAGAGCTCGCGCAGGCCGCGCCCGGGGTCGTCGAGATGTTCGAGCACCTCCATGCAGACCACGAGGTCGAAGCTGCGCGCGGGGAAGGGCAGCGCATAGAGGTCGCCGGCGGCGAAGCGCCGGCCGGGGTTGAGCCGGTCGGCCAACTGCAGCGCGGCGGGGCTACCATCCAGGCCGACCAGTTCGGCTCTGCTCACGCCGAGGACGGCCCGCATCGCAAAGCCCTCGCCGCAGCCCGCATCGAGGATGCGCCGTGGCGCCGGGGTGACCCGGGCGAGCAGCGCGGCAGCCCTGGCGTGAAAGTGGGCCAGCAGCCACCGCTGGAGCGGGTTTGCGCTGGTGTGCTTCAGCAGGTTGGAACTGGTGTAGACGCTGTCGACCATCGGCTCGTCATTCGTCATGGGTCAGTGGTGGCTGCGGTGGCTCAAGCACGCGCCGGATGGTGTACTCGTCGTCGGGATGGTAGCTGCTGTAGCGCAGCATCTCGCCGATCAGGCCGGTGGAGAAAAACTGCAGCCCGGTGATCAGCAACAGCACGCCCAGCGTGAGCAGCGGCCGGTCGCCGATCGGGCGCTGGCCCTGGAACCAGAGCACGGTCAGGTAGGCGGAGATCAGACCACCGGCGAGGAACAGCAGGGTGCCGATCGTACCGAAGAGACGCAGCGGCTGGCGCAGGTAGCTGGTGAGAAAGAGCACCTGGATGAAGTCGAGATAGCCGCGGCCCAGGCGTCGCACGCCAAACTTGCTCTTGCCGTAGCGCCGTGGGCGATGCTCGACGGGCACCTCGGTCACGCGGAAGCCCTGCTGGCTCGCGAGCACGGGGATGAAGCGGTGCTGATCGCCATAGAGCCGCAGGTCGCGCACAACCTCGTGGGTATAGGCCTTGAAGCCGCAGTTGAAGTCGTGCAGGGCCACCCCGGTGACACCGGCGACCACGGTGTTGAAGATGCGTGAGGGCAGGGTCTTGGAGAGCGGGTCGTTGCGCTGAACGCGCCAGGCCGAGACGAGGTCGTAGCCGACGTCGAGTTGCGCCAGCAGGCGGAACATGTCGGCGGGATCTTCCTGCATATCGGCGTCGATCGTCACGACGCGGGCGCCGCGCGCGTGGCGAAAGCCGGCCTGCAGCGCGGCGGTCTTACCGAAGTTGCGGCGGAACTGGATGATGCGCACCTGCGGATCCTCGCGCTGGGCGGCGAGGCAGGCGGCGAAGCTGCCATCGGAACTGCCGTCGTCGACGAGCAGCACCTCGTAGCTGGCGCGGTAGGGCTCAGGGGCGGCGGCGAGCACCTCGCTGATGCGCCGGCAGATGTGCGGGACGCTCTCCTCCTCGTTGTAGACGGGGATGACGAGCGAGAGCGCACAGGCCTGCGCAGTGGGCGGCGCCGCAACGGCATCGAGCTCGGTGGCACGCATCGGGTTCCCCTCGGGCGGCCGGCGTTCGGCCTGCCCGTTCCCGATTATACCGTAGGGACGAAACTTGGCGCGTGGGGCCTTTGGCTCCATGCGCCAATGCTTCGGCCCTACGCGGGGCGTTCAGCCTGCCCGCCTGCTGGCTCCGGCGGCGCCGAGGTCGCCGTGGGTACGGGCGCGACCCGGCCGCGAGTCAGGGCGAAGAGCAGGCCGCCGAGCAGCCCGACGCCGTTGCGCATGGCGTGGAGGAAGATCGAGAGGCTGAGGGCCTGCGCCGAGCTCAGCCCGAAGCCGGCGAGCAGCAGGATCAGCGCGTTGTCCTGCAGGCCCAGGCCGTTGATTGCCAGTGGCAGCGCGGTGATCGCCACGGCGATCGGCACGGTGGCGAAGTAGGCCACCAGGCCCAGCCCGAAGCCAAAGGCCTGGCCGGCGCAGTAGACCGAGCCGCAGATCGCAACCTGGCGTAGCACCGAGATGACCGCGGCCCACACCAGGACGTCACGGCGGTGAGCCATGCGCAGCAGCGAGCGCTGCACGCGCTGCACCGGCGGCCCTACCCGGCGCCAGATGAACGGCGGGGTGAGCCCGGCGGCCAGCGCCAGCAGGCGCCGGCTGAAGAGCAGCGTCGCCCCCACGGCGAAGGCCAGCAGCGCCAGCGCGAGACTGATCAGCATTGGCCCGTTGCTCCAGATGCTCGGCAGCAGCAGCACCGCGGCCAGCCCGACCGCGATCGTCACCGCCAGACCGACCACGCGGTCCATCAGCACCGACGAGACGGCGTCTTCCCGCTGCTCCATGTCGGGGGCGATCAGCACCATCTTCATCACGTCACCACCCACCGAGGAGGGCAGGAACATGTTGAAGAAGGCGCCGGAGAGCACCACGCGCAGCAGCCGTGGCAGCCGGATGCGCAGCCCCAGCCCGCCGAGCAGGGTCTGCCAGCGCCAGGCGGCACAGACGATCGCGAGCAGGTTGATCGCCACGCCGGCGACCAGCCAGTACGGGTTGGCCTGGGCCAGCACCGCGCCGACGCTGCCCAGGTCAACCTGGGTCGCGATCCAGGCCAGCATCGCGGCGGTGATCACCAGGCGCAGGCCGTGTTTCACGTAGGCCATAACTTCCTCCGGGTGCAAGCTCGATGGTGGTGACGGCGACCGGCGCCGCGCCCATAAACCGGCTGCGCTCGTCCGTGGCATAGGCCTCGGCGTGGGCCGGGTCGTACCAGGCCACGCGCCAGGTGTAGCGCCCGGGCGGCAGATCGCTGGGGAGCTCCAGCTCGAAACGCTCGCGAATGATCGCGCCGACGGGCCACTCGGCCGTGGGCCGCAGCGCGAAGGTAGGCAGGTGCACGAACCGCCCGGCCACCCCGTCCAGGGTGCTCACCGCGATCAGGCTGCGGTCGGCGGGCAGTGGCGCCGTCGCCGTCCAGGCGAAGCTCGCCTGGTAGCGCCTGCCGCCAAGCGGCTCCACCGCGGCGCCCAGCAGCCGGATCGGGCCGAAGTAGGCCGTCTGCTCCGCCAGGTCGTGCGCCGGAACCACGGCTACCTCCTGCGCCAGGCGGGCGCCAGCGGGGGCGTTGCGCTCGAAGCGCAGCAGCCCGTCGTAGGAGGTGGTGAGGCCGAAGGCCGGGTCGGCCAGGACCTGGGCAATCTCACGGCGCTCGTAGGCCGCGCCGCCCAGCACCATCTGCCCCTCGACGACGCGCCAGTCGAACAGCGCATCGGCCAGCACATAGTCCACCTGCGGCAACAGCGTGGGCAGGCGCTCGCCGCCGGGATCGTCGGGGTAGCGCACCACGTAGAGCGTCTCGCGATCGACCAGGCGCGGGGCCAGGAACATCGAGGCGGCGATCGGCGCCGTGCGGGGCGGCGCGTGTGCGGCCAGAAAGGCGTCCTTGAGCCGATCGCGCGCCGTCAGGCCGTAGGCCGAGGGATCGAGCCCGCCGCCGGGGCCGGGTAGCCAGAAGAGCGGGCTGAGCGGCTGCTGGACCAGCAGGGCGCTGGCCAGCCCGACCACCAGGGTGGTGAAGAGCAGATCGGGGCGCCAGCGGCGCACCACCGCACCGGGCGGCGCGGCGGCGGCGGAAGCCTGGAGGCGAGCTGCGCCGTCGATCACCGCCATCACCACGAAGGGCACGACGGTGGCGTAGTGGTGCGACGAGAAGTGGAAGCCCGAGCCGGGGCCGGTGCTGAGCAGCGCCGCGGCGGCGAGCGGCAGGGCGGGGAGCAGCCAGCGCCAGCCACGCCAGGCCAGCAACATGGCCGGGCCGAAGATCACCACGGCATTCAGCAGCCGGGGTGCCAGCGTCGCGCCCAGGGTATCGAGCGCGCCGAAGTAGTGGTCCACATAGGCGCTGGCGGCCGAGGCCAGCTGCGGTGGGGCGAAGGCCTCGCGCACAACGAAGAAGATGAAGGCCCCGTAGAGCGCGGCGACCACGCCGGTGATCAGCCCGGCGCGGCGCGCCCCGCCCCAGAGGAAGAGATAGGCGCCGATGCCGGCCACCGGGACGACGATATAGAGCTTGCAGGCCATAGCCAGGGCCGCCCAGCCGGCAAAGGCGCGCCAGGCCCGCCGGTCGGCGGCGTCGAGGGCAAACATCAAAAGTGGCATAGCCAGCGTATCGCCGTGGAAATCGAACAGCGCCGCCGTCAGTGCCACCGGGTAGAGCAGGTAGATCAGCGCCGCGCAGCGGGCGGCGAGCCGGCTGCCGAGGCGGCGGAAGGCGATGCGATAGGCGGGGAGCGCGCCCAGCGCCACCAGCGCCGTCTGGGCCAACAGCAGCGGTTGCGGGTCACGCCAGAGCGCCAGCAGCGGCGCAAAGGCGACGTAGATCAACTCGACGTGGCCGGCCAGACGCGAGAAATTGCCGCCGGGCCCGGTAGTCACCAGCGGCTGGCCGCGCAGCACCGACATGATCGCCTGGGCCATGGCCCCCAGGTCGAGCATGCCGCTGTTATAGCCCTGGTAGCTGAGCAGACCCAGCGTCGCGAGCATAACTCCGACGCCGAGCATAGCCAGCCAGAGGACAGGGTCGCGGGGCAGAGACTGGGTGTGGAGGTCGTGCATGCTCGTGTGCGTTCAGCATTCTCGCACGGGGCGGTTAGCCTAAGACCTGCGGTTGGCCTGTCCGGCACGAAACGGGCGCAACTCGCTGAGCAGGGCGGGTAGTCCGCCGAGGGTCACGGCCCAGAGCAGCGCTCTGCTGACCAGTGCGACAGCGAGGGCCGTCGCTCCATCAACACCGGCGCGTTGGAGCAGCACCGCCTGAACGCCCTCGCGCACCCCTAGGCCACCCGGTGTCAGGGGCATCACGCCGATCAAACTAACCAGGGGCGCTACCAATGCCGGACCGATAGCTGTCCCCGGGGCCAGCGACAGCAACACAAACCACGTGCTGAGCACGGTCAGCATGTGGTAGAGCAACGAAAGCGCCAGACAGATTATGATCACCTGCGGCTTGCGTCCGTAGCCTGCAAGGGCGGCGCGGAGTTGCGCAAGTGCGCGCGCGACCCGCAGCGGCAGCCAGCCGGGGCTGGCAGTGCGCACAAGAAGCGTACCGAGTATCACGGCGCCGACCGCCAGGGCCGCGAAGGCTGCCAGAGGTACCAGGGGGTGCCATCCGAGGAGCGCCGGTGACAGCGCCAGGGTGCCACCTGCCAGCACAAGCATTCCGGCGAGCCCGGTGAGTCGCTCCAGGGCGATGCTCGACCACAGCGCCGACTTGTTGGCGATCACCCGGCCTGCGAGCATACCGCGCCCGAGGTCACCGCCGATGTCGGAGGGCAGAAAGCTGCCGGTGAAAGCACCCGCGAGATACCAGCGCATCAGGGGGACAATGCCAACGAGCACGCCCTGTGCGTTAAGCAGAAGTCGCCACTTGACACAGCTGATCCAGACACCAAGGTAATAGATGACCACGCAGCCGACGAGGAAGGCGGGGCGAGCACCTGCCAGCGTGTCACGGAAGCTTGCCAGGTCGGTGATCTGGATGGCCACCATCGCCAGCACGACGCCCCCAAGGGCGAGGCGCAACAGTGGGGCCAGCCAGGCCACACCACGACGATGCTTGCGGGAGATCCGGCTATTCATGAGGGCACCTGCCCGAGGATCAGAATGGCGCGTGAGAAGGTGAGGCGAGCCTTATACAGGCGTTCGCCAACTCGCCCCGGCAGCGCGCGTGCGACTGCCCCGCTCAGGCGGCTACCGAGGGTAGCGCCAGCGAGGGCACCCCTGAGCCCCTGGAACGGCCCCCAGATGTACGTGTCGCCGATCACCTGGAGGCCGGCGTCACGCAGCAACTGGCCCAGCCGGCGCCTGGTTGTGACAAAGCCGTGGCTGTAGTCGCAATTCCAGAAATCCTCACGGAGCGCCAGATAGTCAGGGGCAACCAGTGCTACCACACCTGCGGGGGCAACAACGCGCGCCAGTTCGGTGGAAAAGGCCAGGGCTTCCACAAAACTCGGGCTATGTTCAACCACGTGTGAGGCGAAGGCGATGTCATAGCGACTATCGGTGATTGGCAGGCGAGGTGCGCGCGCACGAACCCCGACGTGGCCCGCGGCGTGGATGCCCTGGAGCAGGCGAAGATTCACGTCCAGGGCCGTGTAACGGAGACCAGCCTGGGCGCAGGCGAGCGCAAAGCTACCATGGCCAGGGCCAATCTCAAGGATCGATCCCGCGGTGGGATGTGCGGCACGCAGGTGGGCAAGCACGTTGCGCGCCTGGGTCATCGCCCAGTTTCGGCCAATCCCCGTCGGCTGCAGATCGTCATAATAGTCGTAGAACGGCATCTGATCGTCCTGATGCGGGAGTAGTGGTGCATCCGGCAAGTTCCGTGTCACCCTGAGCGAAACCGAAGGGCTCAGCATGACAAACGACTTGCCGGATGCACCAATTAGCCATCGAGCAACGGCCTGACAAGTCGCCAGTATGTGCCAAGCAGGCGCTCGATCGCGCGCTGAACGAGGTATGCCGGCCCCCGTACCAGCCCCGGCACAAACGAGAAGCCCCGGGCGTCGAGCAGCGCGCCATCGCCGATGACACGCGTGTGCTGGATGCGCGTTCGCTGCACGAGCAGCGGCTCCCAGCGACGGGCAACGTCGCGCAGCGCCGCGCCATAGGCGCCGAGCCAGCCGTTGCGTACTGCAGCGGCAAGCATCAGCAGTTCGTAGAGAAGGATCGCTGGCGCACAGAGGACCAGGGTTCGCAGGCTATAGAGCTTCAGCAGGGTCATCCAGCGGTTGCGATAGATCAGGAATGCGCGTCGGGAGGGATAGGCGCCCTGGCCGCGCCAGCTGGTCTCGTTGTTGCCTGCGCGATGATAGACCACTGAGTCGGGCGCCACATAGCACCGCCAGCCGCGCAGCCGCATCCGCAGCGCAAGCTCCCAGTCATTCAGATAGATGAAGAAGCGGGCATCAAAGCCGCCGACTGCACGGGCGCGCTCGCGGTGGATGAGCAGCGAGGTTGCAGCCTGGGCGCCAACCTCCCAGACCTCGCCGGGTTGGGCCGGATAGTTCTGCACCGGGGCAAAGCCATGCTGCAGGGTCATGTGGCCAACAAAGTGCACATGCCCACCGTCGTGATGGAGGCGCGTGCCATCCTCGAAGATTGCCCGTGAACTGACCATCGCCGTGGCCGGCCAGGTCTGCCTTGCGGCGCTGATCAGCGGCGCAAGCCAGTCTGTTGGCACGTAGGTGTCGTGATCGAGCAGCAGAACCCAGGTCGTGGTCGCCAGTTGAAGTGCAAGGTTACAGGCCGCGCTATGGCCGATGTTCTGTGAAAGGGCGATCAGCCGGCAGTCCGGGGCAAGTTGGCGAGCCAGGGCAGGGGTGCCGTCGGACGAAGCGTTGTCGATCACCAGCAACGGTGTGCCAGGGCTGATCGCGGCAAGCACGGAACTCAGACAGCGCTCCAGGTAGGCTGTCGAGTTATAGCAGATGATCGCCACCGTCACGGAGGCATCGAACGGCGCTGAGGCGGCGGGCCTGGCAAGCGTGGTATGCTGGCTACTCATCACAGTCGTGGCGCGGCGCCGGGGGTGGCAGCACCGATCGGAGCGCCGGGGCTCAGCACGCGCCCGTAGAGTTCGAGGTGCTGTTCAAGGATGCGCTCCCAGCTTAGCTCGGCGATGCGGCGGCGGGCCCGCGCGCCCAGTTCGTCGCGCAGCACCGCGTCGGCCATCAGGCGCGCGATGGCGGCGCGTAGCCCGTCGATGTCGTGGGGCCGGACCAGCAGCCCCGCCTCGCCAACCACCTCAGGCATACCGGTGCAGTCGTTGGTGATCACCGCACAGCCGTGGCTCAGCGCCTCCAGCAGCACGACCGGGAAGTTGTCGTGCAGCGAGGGGAAGACGAAGATCGCGCTGGAGGCGTAGAGCTCCTGCAGCGCCTGGCCCTTCACGAAGCCGGGGAACTGCACCGGGAGGCCCAGGCGTTGCGCCTGCGCCTTGAGCGGTTCGAGCATCGGGCCATCGCCGGCGATCACCACCTCCCAATCGGCCAGGTCGAGCCCGGCCAGCGCGTCGAGCAGGAACTGGGCGCCCTTGCGCGGGAAGAGCCGGCTGGCAAACAGGATGCGGCGGCGCCGGGCGACGGCGGCGGGCGCGGGTGGGCCAAAGCCGTAGGGAACCACCGTCACCGGCGCGGGCAGGCTGCGCTGCAGCAGGTCGCGCAGGTAGGCCGAGGGCGAGATGATCGCATCGGCGCTGCGCACCAGCCGCTTCCAGGCCGGAAAGAGCAGCCGGTGGCCGCGCTTGAAGCGGTCGGGGTTGTAGCCCGGCACATCGGAGCCGTGGACGGTGACCACCAGGGGCAGGCCGCTCAGGCGCTTGAGCGCCGCGCCGAGCACGCCGGTGGGCATCAGAAAGTGCGCGTGGATGAGGTCGTAACGTTGGCCCAGCGTCAGGTAGCTGGCCCAGGGCAGCGCCGCAACGAGGTAACTGGCCATCTCGACGGTGACGGCGCGCACCGGCGAGCGGCGGATGGCCGGCACACGAAAGACCCGTAGCCGCCCAGCGCACAACACCTCACGGAAGGGCAGGCGCCCGTAGCCCATGGTGACCACATCGACGCGGTGGCCGCCCGCGGCAAGCTGCTCGGCGAGCGCCCGCGTGACCGGTGCGGCGCCGCCGCCGATCGGCGGGTACTCGTAGTTGAGCATCAGGACGCGCATCTCAGCCTCCGTTCAACTCCTCGCGCACCACATAGATCGGGCGGTTGCGGCCCTCGTAGTAGACCCGGGTGATCAACTCGCCGAGCAGGCCCATGGCCAGAAACTGCACGCCGATCAGCACCATCAGCACCGCCAGCAGCAGCAGTGGCCGGTCGCCGATCGAGCGCCCGATGATCAGGCGCACATAGCCCAGATAGAGCAACAGGACGCTGCCCAGGGCGCCGCTCAGCAGACCGATGCCGCCGAAGACCTGCATCGGCCGGGTCGAGTACGAGAGCAGGAAGCGCACCGTGATCAGGTCGAGCAGCACGCGAGTCGTGCGGCCGATGCCATACTTCGACTTGCCATACTTGCGCGCCGCGTGGTTGACCGGCAACTCGGTGACGGCCACGCCCTGCCACGAGGCGATGGCCGGGATGAAGCGGTGCAGTTCGCCATAGAGGTCGATGTTCTTGACCACCTCGGCGCGATAGACCTTGAGCGAGCAGCCGTAGTCGTGGAGGTGCACGCCGGTCGCCCAGGAGATCACCCGGTTGGCGATCAGTGAGGGCAGCCGCCGGTTGAGGAACGGGTCCTGGCGATTGGCGCGCCAGCCGCTCACCACATCGAAGCCACTCTCAGCCTTCGCCAGCATAGCCGGGATGTCATTGGGATCGTTCTGCAGGTCGGCATCGATGGTGACCACCCACTCGCCGCGGGCACGGTCGAAGCCGGCCGCAAAGCCGGCCGTCTGGCCGAAGTTGCGGCGGAAGCGCACCACCCGCAGGCGTGGATCACTGGCCGCCAGGTCACGCAGCAGGGCAAAACTGCCATCACGCGAGCCATCATCGACGGCGAGGATCTCATAGGGTTTGCCGAGCCGTTCGAGCGCGGCGGTGAGCTGCGCATAGAGATGCGGGATGCTCTCCTCCTCGTTGTAGATCGGCACGACCACGGAGAGATAGGGCGCCGGAGCCGCCGCCGCAGGTGCGGCGTCCTGCGGCGCGGCGGCGACAGCATATGGGATCATAGGAAGCTCCAGGACTGGGTGCACCGCTTGTTCCTACCGGCTATTGTACGCGATGAGCTTCCACGGCCTGGCTCCTGGGATGGCTCGTACAGCCGCCTCATTGTAGCGTAGCGTGCTTACCAGCGCGAGCAGGGTCTCTGGTAAGATAGTCCCGTTCAGACAAGGAGGCGCCCGTGATCCGTGTGCTGCTGGAGGTTCTGCTGCCAGTGGCCCTGGTGGCGCTGGCCGGACTGGTGTTGCGCTGGC
The DNA here is from genome assembly GCA_034432515.1 of Chloroflexaceae bacterium. Classification (GTDB taxonomy): domain Bacteria; phylum Chloroflexota; class Chloroflexia; order Chloroflexales; family Chloroflexaceae; genus JACAEO01. The sequence continues at coordinate 11,348 of DAOUBZ010000153.1, forward strand.
GCATGCCGCTCGACCAGACGACGCTCAACCGGGTGGTGATCTACGCCATGAGTCCGGCGCTGATCTTCAGTTCGCTGCTGGAGGCCGACCTGGCGGGCACGAGCGCGCTGCGAATGTTCGCCCTGGCGGTGGGCGTCGTGCTGGTGATGGGCCTGGTCAGCGGGGTCGTGGCGTGGAGCCTGGGACTGCGGGGCGGCAGCCTCAGCGCGTTACTGCTGGTGAGCCTCTTTATGAACTCGGGCAACTACGGCTTGCCGGCCACACGCTTCGCCTTTGGCGTGGAGGGCTTCACCCTGGCCCTGTTCTACTTCATCGCCCAGGCGGTGCTGGGCCAGACGGTGGGGGTTGCACTGGCGGCGGTAGGCAGCGCGCAGGCCGGCCCCGGTCTGCTACGCGAGGTGACGGGGCGCGTGCTGCGTATGCCGCAGATCTATGCCACCGTGGCGGCGCTGCTACTGCGGGCAACCGGCTTCGACCCGGCGCTGGTGGGCGGCGCGGTGCTTGGCCTGTTTCGCGGCATCGCGCTGCTTGGTGAGGCGACGCTGCCCATGATGCTGATCGTGCTGGGCACGCAACTTGGCGGCGGGGTCGTACGGGAAGAGCCATGGCTGGTAGCCCTGGCCTGTGGGCTCCGCCTGGTCGTCTCGCCGCTGGTGGCCTACGGGCTGGGGCTGGCGCTCGGGCTGCAGGGCGTGGCGCTGGCCGTGGGCGTGATGCTCTCGGGCATGCCCGCGGCGATACACACAACGATCACCGCGATCGAATTCGAGGCGCGGCCCAGCCTGGTCGTCGCGGTGGTCATTGCCAGTTCGTTGCTCAGCCTGCTCAGCCTGGCGGTGCTGCTGACGCTGCTGGGCGTGTAGGGTTCCAGCAGCGGGACGCCCTCGCTGCCCGGCGTGTACAACGTCCGCCGCCGGCGGTGGGGTGTGGGGACAAGGGGTTTGCTGGTTGGTGTTGGCGGCCAGGCCACCAACACCAACGACCCGGGGTCTGGTGGTCTTGCGTGGGAGGGCAGGCTGTGGTACAGTTGCGCTGGTGCGGGCGTAGCTCAGGGGTAGAGCGTCTGCCTTCCAAGCAGATGGTCGCGCGTTCGAATCGCGTCGCCCGCTCCGCATCAGGACGCGGAATCTCGCAAGAGGTTCCGCTCCTTTTTTGCCCGTTTTTGGGGGGTGAGTACCATTCTGAGTACCATTTGGCTACATTTCTGCGCAGACCGCCTCAGTCCGCCTCAGTCAACTCCTGGTACAGGCCCTCCAGCGCTTCCCGCATCGCTGCCAGCGTCGCCTTGGCGTAGTGGGCGGTAATTGTGCCCGGGGTGTGGCCGAGGATGGCCGCGATGACCCGGTCGCTGGTGCGCTCGCCGAGCAGGGTGGCGCAGGTGTGGCGGAGGTCGTGCAGGCGGAGCGAGGCCTGCCCGGCGCACGCCAGCAACATCCGGTAGTGGCGAGCAAGGTTGGACGGGCTGACCGGTGTGCCGTTCTCGGTGACGAAGATCAGCCCGCGCTCGTTCCACCCCGCGCCCATCAGCGTGCGCTCCTCCTGCTGCTCGCGCCAGTGCACACGTAGTCGCTCAAGGAGTGCCGGCGCAACCGGCAGCGTACGCCGTCCCGCGTCCGTTTTCGTGTAGTCGCTGATGACCACCCTGGTGTTGATCGCCTGCACCTGGCGGCGGATCTGTACCGTACCCGCCTCCCAGTCAATATCCTCCCAGCCCAGCCCAAGGCCCTCGCCGCGGCGCAGCCCGAGGGCCAGCAGGAAGTGGTAGACCAGCGCATAGCGCGTGAACAGCTTCGGCATGCTCTTGGTGCGGCCGTTTGAGGTCGTGTACGACTTCCGCCGATCGATCTTGCCGTCGGCCGCCTGCAACAGGTCGCGCGCTTCGGCGAGCGTGAGCACACGGGCGCGGTCGTTGGTGAGTTGTGGGAGATCAATGTCCTTGGCCGGGTTAAGATTGATGAGCCGGTAGCGCACCGCGACATCGAGCATGCCCCGGAGGCGGAGGTAGGCGTTGCGCACCGTCGAAGGGCTGTGTCCGGCATCAACGAGCATGTTGATCCAGCCCTGCACACGGGCTGCGGTGAGCTTGTCGAGCCGGATCTTCCCGATCTTCGGGTTGATGTAGAGGTTGAACATCTGCCCATAGCCCGCGTGCGTAGACTCGCGGCGCGTGCGCTTGACCACATCGCGCAGCCAGACCTCGCCGAACTGCTCGATGGTCGGCTGCTTCGTGTCGAGGTCGAGGCCCTGGGAGCGCTTGGCCTTGAGCTCCTCGGCCTTGGCCAGTACCTCTGCCTTGGTCTTGCCGCTGACGCGCTGGCGCCGGCCCATCTCGTCACGGGGAAGGTAGTAGAACCAGCGCTTGCGCTTCTCGTCGTACGAGAGCGTGCCCTCACCGTGGTCGCGTCGCTTCGGCATAGCGATCTCCTCTGCAGCTGCTTCCGATACACGCAACGAGCGAAACGCTGAAGGCCCACGTCCACGCCGTTGTTCATCCAGCGTAAAGCCAGCCCAGAAAAAGTGAACTGGACAAAAATAGGGACAAAACATAGGACACGATGAGTAGATCAGCTTGAAAAGCCTAGACCTCTCTCCCTAAGGCTTACAAACCTGTTGCACGCCAAAATAAGGTGGTCAAGCACCTCGCAATCAAGGAGTTTTCCGGCCTCTACAATTTGCCTTGTGACAAGAATGTCCTCGGGAGACGGCGTTGCGTCTGACGATGGATGATTATGCGCGACAACAATTGCTGCCGCATTCAGGCGCAATGCCTCTTTGAATACCTCTCCTACCCTGATCATGGCGGTATTCACTGAGCCACGATAGACTTTGGCGATCTTGATCAACCGATTCTTCGTATCAAGGCACGCGACCCACAGCTCTTCCTGGTCAAGGGCCATCATTTCGACCATAAAGAGCTGGGCCACATCGGCGGGTGACTTGATCTGGAAGCGACCCTCGTAGCCGGCCACCAACAGCCGGCGCCCGATTTCCAGGGCTGCCTTGAGACTCGCTGCTCGTCGTGGGGTGCCGAGGCTGGCAGCGACGGCACGCATATCGGCGCGCAGCAGGCCGACCCAGCCGTGGTACTCGCGCAGGCTGCGCTCGCACACTTCGAGGTCGGTCTGGCCGGAGACCAGGGCGAGCAACTCGACGTCACTCAAGGCGTCGGGGCCGCGATCAGCGATTCGGCTGGCGGGCTGCTCGTGGAGGGGAAGTTCGCGGATGCGCATCAGCGGCCTCCTCTGCTCAGACGATCCGAGATCTTGATCACGCGCAAGGCCAGGCCAAGGCGGTGCCCGTGTTGGATCAGGTGGGCAACACGCTCGGCCGCCGAGGGGTTGGTGAGGACCAGGTCGGCGTACTGCGCCTCGATGTGCTGGTGGGAGCGCTGCCCGCCGCGCCGCCCGTGCTCCACGGCGGTCGCGCTGGTGAACCGTGCCATTGCTGTGCCCTTCTGATGTGCGACAAACCCTGGGCACACTGAACCAGCCGCAGCTGCGGCTGGTAGGCGCCGGGGCAGGGTGAAGCGGAGGCAGGAGGGATGTCAGCAGCGTAGGGTCGCGGGGCCGACGGATGGGTGCTATGAGAAGAGCCGTAGCTGCTCGGCAGCAGCGGCCATGCCCGCTTCTCCAACCGGGTCAGCGGCGATCAGGGCAGCAGCATCGGTTGGGTGCTCACGAGTGGCCTGAACCTGGTTCACCTTCTGCACTATGCGCCCGTCGGCGACAACCTGGAGCCAGCGCACACCGCGCAGGGCGCAGGGGTACCAGCGATGCTCCGTGATGCTGCCGCTGCCCAGGTGCTGGATGCGCTTGCCATAGCGCTCGATAGCGCCTGCATCGTTCACTCGATAGTGGCCGGTGCGCCTGGTTCGCACGTAGAGCCAGGGCTGTGGTGGCCGACGGGCAGTGCCAGAGCGGGGCAAGATATAGGCGACTCGGGTGGTCTTCAGGATCTCCTCCTCACGGCGTAGCCGGCGGCGCTGGCTGGCCGTCATCCCCAGGTCGGCGAAGGGCGAGGCGAAGCGATAGGGGAGGGCCTGGGCGGCGACCAGCAACTCCCAGACGGAACCCTCCGCCCACTGGCGTCTGCGGACCTCGGGCGGCACCCGTTGGCGGGCCATGGCTACCTCCAAAACATGAGAGGGCGCCGGTTGCTGAGCGGCGCCCGACAGCGGTGAACTCGGTGCGGCGAGATCAGAAGAGTGAAAGCTGCTGAACCTCCTCGGCGGGCGGCTCAGGCGCGGAGGCGGCCGCCCTCGTGCCACCAAGGCGCTCGCCGAAGCGCACCTTCGGCCTGCTCGGCCTGTGGTGTGGGCCGACGCTTGCGGGCGTGCCCAGCGGGACAGCGGTGTGCACCAGATCAACTGGCGGCCCGTGGAGCACCACGGCGTGCTCCAGCCGCTCCGGCTGGCCTGGCGTATGCCGTACGGTGCCACGCTCCAGGCGCTCCACCTCGGCGGCCATCCAGGCGAGCGACTCGGTCGCCGGCGGGAAGAGCGTGGGCGGCGCGTCCCAGCCATCGCCCGCGTGCTCCTGCCGGGCCAGAGCCAGGAGGATGTCCGCCAGGGCGACCTCCTCAGGGGCTGCCGTAGGAGCCTGCGGCGGGGCCTCGCTCTGGCATATCGGAGCATCCTCGCCCTGGGCTGCTGGCCCGGCCCGCTCGGCGCGCTCACGCTCCTCCGCGGCGGCGAAGGTCGCGTTGATGGCGCTCAGCTCGCTCACAGCCGCGTCGTAGGTCGGCTGGCCGTCCCAGGTCTCCAGGCGGACCAGCTCGCGCTCAATCGTCGCGATGCGCTCCTGTGCCTGGGCGATCCGCTCACCGAGGCGCCGGATCGTGGCGGGGATCTCGCTGACGATGCGGCCAACGCTCTGCCAGATGCCGATGTCGGTGGAGGCGTTCACGGCGTCGAGGGTTGCGCCGTCGGGGAGGGTCAGGCTGAGGTCGGCGGCGAAGACGGCGTGAGCCTGAACGACCAGGTCGAGGCCCCGGTAGCGCGCGACAACGCCCGTGAGACGCTGGCGTTGGAAGGCTGCCGCGCTCTGCGTGTCGTGCACGAGCCGACGCACCGCCGCGCCCGCCTCGGCCCGCTCGTTGAAGCCCTGGAACGAGGCGCTCCCCAGCGCCGTGGCGACCTCAGCATGGAACGGCTCGTGGGGGTGCCTAGCGACATGCTCCTGGGCTCGCTCCCACAGGGTGCGCCGGCCCTCCACGCGACGGATTTCCTCCTCGGTGAAGTGGCGCTCGACATGAAGATTGCGCCGCGTGTCGAGCCACACCGCGCGCACCCGCTCCAGCCGGGCGACCTCCGCCTCCAGCTGCACCTTGCGCACGATCTGGGGATTGCCGCTGGCGATGGCCTTGATCTCTGCGGCCGAGAGCACCACGTCGGAGGTATCTTCGATGGTGCGAGCGGTGATCTCGCCCGCCATCGCCTGCTCGATGAAGCGCGCCTTGCTCTCGATCGACTGAAACATGAATCCGTCGAAGGAGCCTTCGGTAATGTAGGTGAAAATGTAGCATTCGGGCCAGGCATTCCCTTGCCGAAGGATTCTGCCGTGGCGCTGCTCAAGGTCACCGGGGCGCCAGGGGCAGTCGAGGTTGTGCAGGGCGATTAGGCGCTGCTGGACGTTCATCCCCGTGCTCATTTTCCCCGTCGAGCCGATCAGCACGCGCACGCGACCCTCGTTCAATGCGGCGAACAGGGCGTCGCGCTGGGCCTTGGTCGCGCAGTCGTGAATGAAGGCGATCTGGTCGCGCGGGATGCCCTGGGCCACGAGCCCATCGCGGATCTCGTAGTAGACGAAGTTGCTCAGCCAACGCTCCTCGGCGGTCTCGACCTCCTGGGCCTCCTCGCCGGGCTCGCCCTCCAGTTCGGCGGCGGTGAGGCGCGTCGGCGGGTCGACCTCACCACGGCCCGTGCCCTTCGGCGTGGCCAGGTCGCAGAAGACCAGTTGGGTGCCTCGCAGCGGGCTGTAGGTGTGGTAGAGCTGGGCGATGTTGGCGACCAGGGCGGCGATCTTGCTCTGGCGCGGCCGGGGTGCCTTGGGCACGACTAGGCGGATGTCCAGCGCGGCCTTGCGCCCGTCACCCACGATGCGCAGAAGGTTGTCCACGGTCGGATCGACACGCCCGGTACGAACGGCGTCGGCGCGTGCCGCGAGGGACTGGACGAAGCGCTTCAGCGTGGCGGACGGCGGTACAACGACCGGGATGACCTTGCCGGTGACCAGGGCTGGCTCTGGGAGATTCATCTGCGCCTTGGTGCGCACGTTTAGCACCTGGCGCCACATGGCGGCCATCTCGGGAAGGTTGACGAAGGTCGCCAGTCTGGTGTGTTGCCTGAACCCGGAGCCATCCGGCTTCATCTCGAAGGCCATCCTGGGCTGGGCGTAGAGCGAGACCCACTCGTCGAAGTGGTGGATGCCCACCGCCTCCAGCTGCGGCTCCTGGAGGTAGAGCTGCATCACGTAGGCCTCGCCGATCGTGTTCATGATCGGGGTCGCGGTGAGGAAGACGACCTTCTTGTGGCGGCGTAGCAGGTCCCAGGTCTTGATGCGCAAGTCCAGAGCGCGCTGGCTGTGGGCCGAGGGCAGCCCCGCGATGTTGGTCAGGTGAGTCGGCACGTGTAAATTTTTATATTCCTGAGCTTCATCCACGATCAACATGTCGAGGCCGAGTTCCTCCCAGCTGATGGTGCGGGCGCTGTCGCGGGTGATCGCGTCGGCCATGCCCTGGAGGCGCTCCTCGAGCTTCTTGATGGCGCGCTCGATCTGCTTGAGCGAGCGCTTCTCGTCGCTGCTGGCGGCCGTGGCGCGTAGCTCCTCGAGATAGGCTCGCAGCCGGTCGGTCTCCTGGTCGCGAAATGTAGCGACGAGATCGGCGCCCAGGGGGAGCAGCTTGAAGCTGGTGTGGGCGATCACGACCAGGTCCCAGTCGCCCGTGGCGATGCGGCTTAGCACGATGCCACGCCGCTGCTTCACGAAGTCCTCGGGGGCCATGGCCAACACCTTGATGCCAGGGTAGAGCCGGCGGGCCTCGTTGGCCCACTGGCCCACCAGGTTGTTCGGCACCACGGCGAGGGCCTTGGAGCAGAGGCCGAGGCGCCGGGCCTCGACCGCAGCGGCGATGGCGGTGAAGGTCTTGCCGCCGCCCACGGCGAAGCCGAGCAGGGTGCTGGGGCGCTGGAGGATTTGCCAGACCGCGCTCTTCTGATAGTCGGCGAGATCGCCGTCGCGGAGCAGCGTGGCGTTGATGCCGGGGAAGGAGAGGTGGCTGCCGTCGTAGACCCGCATCCGCGTGGCGTTGAAGCGCTCGTTGTAGCGGGCACATAGCTCATCGGCGCGGGCCTCTTCCTCCCAGACCCAGCGCTGGAAGGCCTGGGAGATCGCCTGCTGCTTCTCCTGGGCGGCGACCGTCTCGGCCGGGTTGAGCACGCGCTTCTCCCGGTCGCCCACCGTGACGAGGTCGTAGACGGTGATCGGTACCCCGCGCAGCGACGCCTGGAGGATATCGATGGCGTCCGCCCGCTTGGTGCCCCAGCGGGTCGTGGCCTCGACCGTGAAGGCGCCCTGCTTGCCGGGGTCAGTCAGCACCCACTCGCCGAGCGTTTGGCTGTAGGTCGCCTCACCATCCCAGGCGGGGAGCAGGGTCTTGATGAAGGCGGTGACGACCGAGCCGGGCAGCCAGAAGGCGTTGAGGTTGACGATGATCTCCTTCGGGCCGAGGGGCATGGGCTGCACGGCCTCCAAGGCGGTGACGTTGCGCTGGAACGTCGGGTCGAACTCGGCCCAGACGCGGGTGTCACGCAGCTTGGCGACCACGTTGCCGCTGAGGTAAACGTCGGTCAGCTCGTACTGGCTGGTGCCAGGCACGCGGTAGACTCGCTCGCCCAGGGCATCGAGGGCCGCCGCAGGCGTGACGCCGGCCAGGGTAGCGATGTACGAGATGTCGAGCCCGCCGCGCTCGTCGAGGCAGCGCAGCAGGGCCTCAGTGGGCGTGAGCGTGCCAGGCAGGGCCGGCTGGTGGGGGCGCAGCGTGCGCTCGGTGAAGATCCGCTCCCGGTCGGCAAGCCAGCGACCGCTCGGGGTGCGCCGGGGGTTGCGCTCCAGGGCCAGCAGGAACTGCAGCTCGGGCAGGTCGCCGAACAGCTTCTGGTTGCGCTGGTCGTGAATAACGCCAAACTGGAGCACGAACGTGCCGTAGACCCGGTTCAGCTCAGCCCGCGCGGCGTCCACGCCCGGCTCATCGTTGAGCTCGGCGCGGATGAGGGCCTTGGCGGCGTTGTAGATGCCCGCGAGGCCGGCGGCACGCTCCTGGGCGACGCCCCCGATGGCGGGGATGGCGATCTGATCGGCCCGGCGCTCGTGAAGCGGGGGCGGGGCGGCACGATCATGCCCAGCCTCCAGCATCTCCAGATCGAAGGGGGCGAGCACATCCGACGGGAGCAGTGTGGTCAGCCGGGTCGTGAGCATTGCAGCCAGTTCGTCGGGGGGCGGGGCAACCTGGAGCCAGAGACTGTGATCACTGGCGACAACCATCGGCTGCCCGATGATCCGCTGTGGGGTGTCGAGCCAGCCCTGGTTGACGGCGACGCGCGCATCGGCGAGCAGCTCGGGGTCCTTGATCTCTCGCGTGTAGCGGGAGCCGAAGGTCATCGAACGGTGCTCGGTGGAGCGGGAATAGTCGGCCTCGGCTGTGGTGAGCCAGCGGGGCTCTTCGGGAGCGGGCTGGAGCTTCTTCTGCAAGATGAGCAGGTCGGTGGCGCTCTCCGAGCCACTCATACGTCGGAAGACGCCGTTGGGCAGGCGAAAGGCGCCCAGGAGCGTGGCCTGCTCGGCCAGGAAGGTGCGCACGGCGCGGGCCTGCTTGTCCAGGGTGCCCCAGCTCGTCAGAAAGACCACCAGGCCACCTGGGCGCACGAGGCGCAGCGCCTTGGCGAAAAAATAGTCGTGGATCTGATCCCGAAGGGCTGCCGGGATGTGCGGGTCGTGAACGCTGATGTCGCCGAACGGCACGTTGGAGATCGCCAGGTCAAACCAGTTTGGTGGGAGATCGACCCGCTCGAAGCCAGTGCCGCCGTATAGCGTAATATCGGGGTGAATATGGTGGAGAATGCGGGCGGTGACAGGATCCAGCTCGACTGCCGTGATCTCGACCCGCTCCCGTAGCTCAGGCGGCATCGCCGAGATGAAGTGGCCGACGCCGGCGGCGGGCTCAATGATGCGCGGGCGCTCCAGGCTGCCCAGGCCGAGCTGCTCGACGGCCTGCCAGATGGCAGCGATCAGGTCAAGGGGCGTGTAGAAGGCGGTGAGGGCGGCAGTGCGGAGGTGCTTCGCATCGCCCGAGGAGAGGAAGGCCGCGTAGCTCTCCTGGACCACATAGCGCGCCGCTGCCGGGTCATAGCGAAAGAGCCGGTTGAGCAGGGCCGACTCGCCGAAGGCACTGTAGTGTGCCAGCACGAGCCGCTCGTCGTTCGTCGCCGATCTGCCCTCGGCCTCCAGCTGATGCACCAGCTTCAGGGCGGCGAGGTTCTTCTGAAAGCGGTCCCCAGGGCCGGTGAACTGGAGCGCATCGGGTGCGAGGTGGAAGGGCTGCGCGCAAGGCGGTGTCGCCACAACAGTGCTCCTCGGATAAGCAGGAAGACTGCGGTTGGCGCATCACGCCGCCCCGCGGCGTGATAGGGGCTGCTGGTGGTATGCTGACGGTGGAGTGCCGTCGCTCGGCGGCACGGGGAGGCGTCTGCGATGTGGTTCATCCTCTTTTTTGGCACGCGCGAAGTGGTGCGGGATGTCGACTGCCCCGGGGCCGGGAGCTACCAGACCTGCCCGCGCTGCGGCCAGTACGCGCTCTTTCGCGCGCGGAGCTCACGGACCTGGTTCCACCTCTTCTGGGTGCCGGTGATCCCCCTGGGCCAGGCTACGCTGATCGTCGAGTGCGGGAACTGTGGGCTGCGGCTCGTTAGCACGAGCTGAGATCGCTTGCATAGACGACACTTACCGGCGACTGTGTTCGTGTGGCAACGCGGTCTTCGGTCGGGGTCGTCGGGCGAAGGCCAGGCTCGCGGTAGCCAGCGCCTGCACAGACAAGACAACGGCTGCGCTGGTGGCCGCCGCACTCCGGGCAGCGCGGATCGCCCCGGCAGCGTGCGGCGCGGATCCGCTCGCGCTGGATGGCGGCGCGCTCCGTAGGCAGTGCAGAGCGCCAAAGCCAGTCCAGGAACTCCTCGTGCAGCTCCTCTTCACTCGGGGCGCCGTCCCAAGCCATTGGGTCGTCGTGGCGGAGCATCAGCGTCCCTCCTTCTGAGCGTCCGGCGTCGCACACGCATCCACGGCGTAGCCACGCAGAGCCGGGTCGTCGCGCAGCTTGCCCATTGCGCCGGAGATCACCTGGCGCACCCGCTCGCGCGTCAACCCCTCGGCGGCGCCGACCGCCTCCAGCGTCGCCGGTTGGCCGGTGTCGAAGCCGAAGTAGGCACGTAGAAAGCGCCGCTCGCGCTCGGTGAGCAGGCGGGCCATCACGGCGGCCAGATCACCGCGCATCGAGGAATTTAGGGCCGATGCCTCGGGGTCGAAGCGGGTGTCAGGCACGAGGTCGCCCAGCTCGGTGCGGTCGTTGGCGTCATAGACCTTGGCGTTGAGCGACAAGGTCTCCTGAGCGACGGCCTCTAGCTGTGCGAGTTGCTGGGGCCGCCAGCCCAGCGCGCCGGCGAGCTCGTCAGGGGAGGGCTCGCGACCCAGTTGTTGGGCCAGTCGGCTGCGGGCCTTGTGGTGTCGGCTGAGGCGTTCGTGGACGTGGACGGGGAGGTCGATCACGCGGCTCTCATCGGCAATGCCGCGACCGACCGCCTGCCTAATCCACCAGGTGACGTAGGTGGAGAGCTTGCCGCTCTTACGCGGGTCAAAGCGGTCGATGCCCTGGAGCAGGCCGATGCTGCCAAAGCTCACCAGGTCTTCGAGCGTGAGGTGCAGGCCAGCCACACGCAAGTAGCGCTTGGCGATGGACACGACGAGGCGCATGTTGTGGCGCGCGAGTGTGGCGCGGGCCTCGTCGCCGAGGGTGACCAAGTGAAGGAGCGCCCGATCAACGGGCGGCTCACTGCACCTGATTGCCTCACGGGCATCGACCCCGGCGCGCAGCGTGGCGATCAGGGCCGCCTCCGCGTCGGCTGTGAGGACGGGGTGGTCGGTGAGGAAGGCGATGGGATTCTCCAGCGGATCAGGCGGCATGGCGGGCCTCCAGAAGCAGATCAAAGAGTTGGTCGGCCTCGCCCCGATACAGCTGCTCGTTGGTGAGCGTGACCACCGTCAGCCCCTGGGCGCGCAGCGCAGCGATGCGGGCCTCGTCGCGCTCTGTCGTGAGGGCGTGGACGCCGCCGATCACCTCGACCACCAGAGCGTGGGCGGGCAAGAGCAGGTCACAGGCGTAGCCGAGGACGCGGGCCTCGATCAGGGCGTCAGCAGGGGTGAAGGGCCAGCGTGCGGGCGCGGCGCGATAGTTCGACCACTCGAAGGTGCCGGTCAGATCGCCGTGGAGCATGAGGCCCGCCTCAATCGCGAGCCAGTGAAGCAGGGCCTCGGCGGGCGTCGGGTTGGCGATGCGCCTGCATCTACGCCGCTCGTGTGCATCGGTGAGCACCTGGCGCATCTTCACCGCCCCGTGCTTCTGCACCGCGCGCTGGTAGAGCGTGCGCTGATAGGCGGAGTAGCCGGTCTCGCCCAGTGCCGCTCGTATCTGGGCCTGGCGAGCCGCACCGCCGGCGCGCCCGAGGGCCTGTTGGTAACGCCGGTAACCGCTCTCACCCAGCACCGCGCGGATCTGCGCCTGCCTCGTGCGCCCTCCGGCGCTCTGCTGGGCGCTCACAGTCCGACCTTATCGGGGATACGCCCGACGGCGGCGAGGAAGCGCTGAATATCGTCGGGGTCGCGCAGGCGGAAGCGCTCACCGTTCAGCGCGGTCACCCGGATGACGGTAACCTGGTCGAGATCAGCGGTGTCGTTGCTGTCGGCGTCGAGCAGGGTGTAGGTGCAGAGGAGCAAGGGGAAGCCGCCGGCGCGGCTGTGGAAGAGCGCAGCGCCGATCAGGGGCGCGTCGAGTGTGGTGTGCATGCAGGTTCCCTTCGATGAGGGCGAGTACCTGCACACGAAAAAACCACCGCAGCGCGGTGGTAACTTCTGCGGCCTGAGATTGAATTAGGTCGAAGGGAGTGACGAGGTTAGGGTGTGGGTACGCGCACCGCAAGACCCGGCACACGCTCGAAGTCCGGGTCGTTCGTCGCCAGGAAGTCCAGGCGCTCCCGCTCCATCACAGCGACAATCAGTGAGTCATTGACCATCAGGCCGTGCTGCTCGCGGAACAACCGGCTGGCGTGGAGGTCGCGATAGCTGAGCGGGAGGATGTCCACCCTGGCCTGGCGCAGGTCACGCAGAATCGTGCGATAGCGCGTGAGCTGTCGCACGACGTCGGGCTTTTGCTTGAGCAGGGCTACCGCCTCGGCCGAGCGCTGGGCCTGCCCTTGCGCGAGCACCTCGAGCACCATCGCGCGGTGGAGCACGTCAGCGGTCACTGAGACACTGGTGAAGAGACTCACGGCGCCACGCGCCCCACGCTCGAGCAGGTCGCGGCAAGCGATATGAAGCTGCGCCTGGGGCGTCAGCGCGTACACCAGGACGTTCGCGTCCAGCATCACCGACGCGCCATTGGGGATATCAGTGAGCGGGCGGCTCATCGCTGGATGTCGTCGAGGTCAGCGCTCGCGAGGGCGATCATCGGGTCGGCCAGAACCGCGTCAAGGTTCGGGATAGAGACATCGGCGAAGAGCGAGTTCAGTCGGCGCACCGCTGCCAACGCCTCCTCCGACCCAGGAGCAGGCACAGCGAGATCGCCGTCTTCCTCGATGAACGACGGGGGCGTGAGAAGACGCTCAATCATCTGCTCCGGCGTGAGGTGGAGCCGGGCAGCCCGCTCGCTGAGGCGGCGGTAGACCTCCTCAGTGACCTGGATTGTCTGCATATGCCTGGCTCCTTCCTGACACGTTGTAGCGCTACAGGCATTTTAGCATGATGAACCATCACCGTGCTGTTGGGCACTTCACCAAATCTTGCTGAGCCAGCCTTTCTCATAGGGGCTGGCTCAACGTCAGGAATCACCAGTGGAGCTTGCGCCTCAGTCGCGCCAGTAGCTGATCAGCTGGCCTTGCCGGTTGTAGAGCGTTCCGTCGTCAGGATCACTATTGCTCCAGATGGTGCCTGCCGGCCCTGCGAAGCTCTTCGTCTCGCCGGGCGCCAACGTACCGCCCACTGGGTGCTGCTGGTTGCCCTTGATGCTGCACATGATCCAGCCGTCGAGACTCAGCGCCTCGCCGCTCACATTCTGGAGGGTCACGGTCTCGGCGCGCTTATCGACACTGACGATCTTGACGGGGAAGTTGGGCGCGGCGCCGGCGTTGGGGTCTGCCTGGCAGTTGTTGTAGCTAGGGCTAGGGGCCGGGGGTTGTGGCGCGGATGGCGGTGGGGCCACAGGCTGAGGCTGCGGTGCCACCGGCTGGAGCTGCCCCTGGCGGGCATTGAGCACCTCACGGCCGAGGAGGCCGAGCAGCACGACGTTCGGCCCGGCCTCGGGGTGCAGCTCGAAGCGCCGGCGCTCGAAGTACTGCACCGTGTAGGGCTTGCCCTCCAACTCAGCGGTAAACTCGCCCGTGACGGGGAGGCCGAAGCGCTCCAGGCCGCCATTGGCTCGCCAATACGCCGCGAAGGCACCGCAGATCTGGTGGCCGGTTTCGGGGAACGCGGTGCAACCAGGGCCGGCCGACGCGCCGCTCCCCTGCTGCCAGGGTGTGCCGAGTTGCTCCAGGCGCTCGACCCCGAGGCGCCCAGTGGTCACCCGACCATCAGGCTGGATTTCGAGCCGGTCACGCTCGAACCACTGCACCTGGAGTGGTCGGCCCTCGACGCTTTCGGCGGCCTGGGTAGTGATGGGGAAGCCGAAGACGGCCAGGCCGCCGTTCCGCTCCCAGTACTGGCGGATAGGGCCGGCGATGCACTGACCTGTCTCGGGGAAGCAACGCTGGTCAGTCTGGGCCTGAGCGGGGACAGCAAAGGAAGCGAGGGTAAGGAGGAGTAAGACGAGGAGGTACACGGGAGCGCGAGGCGTCATTAGCAGGCGTAGCGTCGGTCGCATAGGATTTCCTTTCCGTTGCTGCGCTGCGATAGGTTTGGTCTTGCGCAAGGCTAGCGTGATGATATGACAAGAATACGACTACGCAGGTAGATCGGAAATGACAATTCCGTCAGTGGGATGTTTCTCTCGAGTGGCGCTTGAGGCCGTGTGCTATACTCAACCCTGAACGGCACTCAGCTTGGATAGCTTTGTTTTCTGATCAGATCCGCCTCTGAGCGCGCATGCCCCGTATCTTCGATAACATCGAGCATTCGCTCCTCCCCGCGCTCCGGCAGACGCTTGAGGTGGCCGACCGGGCCGACTTCTGCGTCGGCTACTTCAACCTCCGCGGTTGGAAGCAGATCGACAGCCTGATCGACGGCTGGCCTGGCGGCCCCGGCCACTGCTGCCGGCTCCTCGTCGGCATGCAGCGCCTCCCCCGTGACGAGTTGCGTTCTACCCTGGGGCTCGGCGAGCGCGAAGGCGGCATCGACAATCAAACGGTTCACCGGCTGCGCCGCCGCCTGGCCCAGGAGTTCCGCGAGCAGCTGACGATCGGCGTCCCAACCGACGCCGACGAGGCCGGGCTCCGCCGGCTCGCGGTCCAGATTCGCGCCCGCAAGGTTGTCGTCAAGCTCTTCCTGCGTCACGCGCTCCACGCCAAGCTCTACCTGCTCCATCGCACCGACCCGGTTAACCCCATCGTCGGCTATCTCGGCAGCAGCAACCTCACCTTCGCCGGCCTCTCCTATCAGGGCGAGCTCAACGTCGATGTGCTCGACCACGACGCTGCGACCAAGCTCGCCCGCTGGTTCGACGAGCGCTGGGCCGACCGCTGGTGCGTCGATATCTCCGACGAGTTGGCCCAGATCATCGAGGAGAGCTGGGCGCGTGAGACGCTCATTCCGCCCTACCACATCTACGTCAAGATGGCCTACCACCTGTCGCGCGAGGCCCGCGACGGCCTGGTCTCCCATCGCATCCCGCGTGACATCCGTGGCGCCCTCTTCGAGTTCCAGACGGCCGCTGTGCAGATTGCGGCCCATCACGTCAATAAGCGCGGTGGGGTGCTGATCGGCGATGTGGTCGGTCTCGGCAAGACGCTGATGGCTACGGCTGTCGTGCGTGTCTTCGAGGAGGAACACGACCTCGAGACGCTGATCATCTGCCCCAAGAACCTGGTGCGTATGTGGGAGGACTACCGCGACCGCTACCGCCTGCGCGCCCGCGTCCTGCCCTACAGCCGTGTGACCCGCGAGCTGCCCAATCTGCGCCGCTACCGCCTCGTCGTCATCGACGAGAGCCACAACCTGCGCAACCGCGAGGGCAAGCGCTACCGCGCCATCCAGGAGTACATCCGCGCGAATGAGAGTAAGGTCGTGCTGCTTTCGGCCACGCCCTACAACAAGAGCTACCTCGACCTTTCCAGCCAGCTGCGGCTCTTCCTCGAGGATGGCTACGACCTCGGCGTGCGCCCCGAGCGGCTCATCCGCGAGCTCGGCCAGGTTGAGTTCGAGCGCCGCTACCAGTTCCCCGTGCGCTCGCTCAACGCCTTCGAGCAGAGTGAGCACGCCGACGACTGGCGCGAGCTGATGCGGCTCTTTATGGTGCGGCGCACGCGCAGCTTTATCAAAGCCAACTATGCCGAGACCGACCCGACGAGCGGGCGCAGCTTCCTGCCCTTCGAGGGCAACCAACGGGTCTACTTCCCAACCCGCGTCGCGCGCACCCTGGCCTTCCTCATCGACGAGGTCAATCCCGCTGACCAGTACGCCCGCCTCTATGCGCCCGCCGTCGTCGAGGCGATCGCCGAGCTCTCGCTGCCACGCTACGGCCTCGGCGAGTATGTCGCCACGACTGCCGAGAAGAAGGCGACGCCTGAGGAGAAGCGGGTGCTGGCCAATCTCTCGCGGGCCGGCAAGCGTCTGATGGGCTTTTCGCGCACCAATCTGTTCAAACGTCTGGAGAGCAGCGGCCAGGCCTTCCTCCAGTCGCTCGAGCGCCACGTCCTGCGCAACTACATCTTCCTCCACGCCCTCGATCAGGATCTCCCCATCCCGATTGGCCCGCAGGACGCCACGTTGCTCGACAGTCGCACCTTCGACGCCGATGTGGACGCCGTCCAGCTCACCACTGAGCTATTCGAGGATGAGGAGGAGCAGCGCGAGGTGGAGGAGACGGCGAACGCCGGGGCCTTGCGCAGTGAGGGCGACTTCAAGCGCCGTGCGGCTGCGGTCTACGCGACCTACGCCCAGCACTACCAGCGCCGCTTCACCTGGGCGCGGGCCGAGCTCTTCGTCAAGACCCTGGCCCGTGACCTGCGCAAGGACGCCCAGGAGTTGCTCCGGGTGCTCCAGCAGTGCGGTATCTGGGACCCGTCCCAGGACACCAAGCTGCGGGCGCTCATCGAGCTGCTGACCCAGACCCACCCCGGCGAGAAGGTGCTGGTCTTCACCCAGTTCGCCGACACCGTGGGCTATCTGAGCGAGCAGCTGGTCCGCGCAGGCATCCCCGCAGCCGCAGGTGTGACCGGCGCGTCGGATGACCCGACGGCTCTTGCCTGGCGCTTCAGCCCCGAGAGTAACGGCCATCGCCATGACATCCCCCCCGCTCAGGAGCTGCGTGTACTCGTCGCCACCGATGTGCTCAGCGAGGGCCAGAACCTCCAGGACGCCCACATCGTCGTGAACTACGACCTGCCCTGGGCGATTATCAGGCTCATCCAGCGCGCCGGTCGCGTGGATCGCATCGGGCAGCTGGCCGAGGACATCCTCTGCTACACCTTCCTGCCCGCCGATGGGGTCGAGCGGATCATCCGGCTGCGTGCCCGTGTGCGCCAGCGCCTCCAGGCCAACGCCGAGGTGATCGGCACCGACGAGGCCTTCTTCGAGGATGATCGCAACGAGCAGGCGATCCGTGATCTCTTCACCGAGAAGTCCGGTATCCTCGAGACCGACGCTGACGGCGAGGTGGACCTGGCCTCTTACGCCTACCAGATCTGGAAGAACGCGATCACCGCCGACCCGAAGCTCCAGCAGGTTATCCCTGACATTCCACCCGTCGTCTACACCACCCGCGAGCTACGCCAACCATTTGCTGGTGACAATCATCATGACGAGGCGGCCCGACGCGCCCTGGTCGCTCCCGAGGGCGTGCTGCTCTACGTGCGCACCGCCGAGGGCACCGACGCGCTGGCCTGGATCGACCGCAATGGCCGCAGTGTCACCGAGTCCCAGCTGGCGATCCTGAAGGTAGCCGAGTGCGGGCCGGACACCCCTGCCATTCCCCGCAACCCGCTGCATCACACCCTGGTACAGCAAGGCGTCGAGCTGATCGCGACCGAGGAGCGTTCGGTTGGTGGTGGCCTCGGCCGCCCCTCCAGCGCCCGCCGGCGGGTCTACGACCGCCTGATGCGCTACGCCGACCAGGTGCGTAACACCGTCCTCGATTTCCAGGAGCTGCACCGGGCGATCGAGGAGATTTACCGCTACCCGCTGCGCTCGGCTGCCGCAGACCAGCTCAACCGGCTGCTGCGCGGTGGTGCAAGCGATGAGGATCTGGTGCAGCTCGTGATGGCACTGCGCGATGACGACCAGCTCTGCCTAATGCACGAGGAGACCGAGACCCGCGAGCCGCAGATCATCTGCTCGCTCGGACTGTTCGCCCGCTAGCGCATCCGTGACCGACAGCACCCGAGGAACCGCCGGGATGACGACGCTTGATGTGACCCGAACACGCGCGAAGTTGCAGACCTTCGACCTTCAGGGTCTCTTCGTCGAGGAACTGGGTTGGAACCGGCCGCCGCGCGGCATGGCGCCGACCACCTGGGAGGTGCAGGGCATCGCCGTCACCCGCACGCCAATCGCTGAGCTGGCTGGGGTGGTGGTCTTCGAGGTGGCCGTCGCCGCCGGTGCGATCCCCGACGAGGAGCTACGCCGGGCGATTCAGGCCGAGGTGGCCCAGTACCACCTGGAGCATCTGCTGATCTTCCTCGACGCGGAGCGCGCCAGCAGCCTGTGGTACTGGGTCAAGCGCGAGGGCGGCAAGAGCTTCCCGCGCCGGCACACCTACGTGCGGGGCCAGCCCGGCGACGTCCTGATCGCCAAGCTCAGCGCGATGTTCGTGGACATCAGCGAACTGGACGCCAGCGGCGCCTTGCGGCTCACCGAGGCGATCGGGCGGGTGCGCCAGGCCCTCGACGTCGAGCCGGTCACGAAGCGCTTCTTCAGCGACTTCCAGCAGCTCCACGCGACCCTGCTGGGCGCGATCGCGGGCGTGAGCGACGAGCGCGACCGGCGCTGGTACGCCTCGGTGCTGCTCAACCGGCTGATGTTCGTCTACTTCCTCCAGAGCCGGGGCTTCCTCGATGGGGGGAATTACCGCTACCTCCAGGATCGTCTGGAGGAGAGCCAGGCCCGCGGCGCAGACGGCTACTATGGTTTTCTCCAGACCCTCTTCTTCGAAGGCTTCGCGAAGCCCGAGGCCGAGCGCAGCCCCGCAGCCCAGGCCCGCATCGGCACGATCCGCTACCTCAATGGCGGGCTGTTCCTGCCCCACCAGGTGGAGCAGACTTACCGCACGATTGACGTGCCCGACGCCGTGTTCGCCCAGGTCTTCGCCTTGTTCGGCGGCTATGACTGGGCGCTCGACGACTCGCCCACCGGGAACGAGAAGGAGATCAACCCGGCGGTGCTGGGCTACATTTTTGAGAAGTACATCAACCAGAAGGCTTTCGGCGCCTACTATACGCGCAGCGAGATCACCGAGTACCTGTGCGAGCAGACCATCCACCGGCTCATCCTCGACCGGGTGAATGCGACGCTACCCGCCGGGGCGAAGCCCTATGAGACCGTTGGCGACCTGCTGCTCAAGCCCACGGCGAAGGTCTGCCGCATGCTGCTGATGCAGATCTTGCCGGACCTGCGCCTGATCGACCCAGCGTGCGGCTCGGGCGCGTTTCTGGTCGCCGCGATGCGCACGCTGATTACGGTCTACAGCGGGCTGCTCGGCCATGCCAAGACCCTCGGCGACAGCACGCTGGACGCCTGGCTGAAGGGGGTGGAGCAGGGCCACCCGAACCTGGGCTACTTCATCAAGAAGCAGATCATCGTCAACAACCTCTACGGCGTGGATATCATGGCCGAGGCGGTGGAG
Source organism: Chloroflexaceae bacterium (assembly GCA_034432515.1). Classification (GTDB taxonomy): domain Bacteria; phylum Chloroflexota; class Chloroflexia; order Chloroflexales; family Chloroflexaceae; genus JACAEO01. Next base: position 30,659 of record DAOUBZ010000153.1, read on the forward strand.
ATCGCCCGGCTGCGACTGTTCCTGGCCCTGGTGGCTGCGGCGAACAATGTGGACGATTTGGAGCCGCTGCCGAACATCGACTTCAACATCCTGGCCGGCAACGCGCTGATCGGGCTGCTGCGCGTGGACGACGAGAAGGCCGAGGCGAAGCGCCAGAGCCAGCGTGTGGCGCAGCTCGGCCTGTGGGACGCGGGCAAGCGCGAGAGCTACCGCCAGGTGGTGGCCGAGAAGAACCGACTCGTCGCGATCTATCGTGGGACCAGCGATGCGATGCGCGCGGCCGACCTGGGGGCGCTGCGCGACGAGATCCAGCGCCACCGCGCCGAGGCCGCCGAGCTGCTTGATGCTTTGCTGCTCGACGACTTCCAGGCGCTCGGCATCCGCTACGAGGAGGCAACCTGGGACGCAGCAAAGGGCAAGGAGGGCAAGCCGAAGCGGCGCGCCCTGACCCTCAACGACATCCAGGCGCTCCAGCCCTTCCACTGGGGCTACGAGTTCGACGAGGTGATGAACGAGCGTGGCGGCTTCGACGCGATTATCGCTAACCCGCCCTGGGAGACGCTGAAGCCGGATGCCAAAGAGTTCTTCGCCGACCACTCGCAGTTGGTCAGCAAGAAGACGATGACGGTCAAGGCGTTCGAGCAGGAGCAGGCGAAACTGCTCTTGGATCAGGAGATCCTTGGCGCCTGGCTGGCCTACCTGAGAAGCTCTCCAATATTCCAACGGTAAGGGTGTCCGCGTTCACGAGGCTTTGGTGAGACGGCGGCCGAGGAGGCGGATCGAGGCGAGG